>CANHSA010000035.1 GCA_947463345.1 Flavobacteriales bacterium | reverse complement strand
TATGGCGCCAATGTATATTGGAATCTCGCGCCTTTATTTACCAACCCCAGCGAAAGAGACTTTACTTTTGGTAGCAATTCTTCTTTGAGCAACAAAGGCATCAACTCCATGGTATTTACCGATATCAACGGGCAAGCAAGAAATAATCCGCCCGATATCGGGGCACTAGAATTACCCTAACGGACATAAAAAAACCGTGAGCATAGCGCTCACGGTTTTTTTATACTGTTTGACTACACATCTTTAAATGAGGTGTAGCGTGGCAACTATGCAGTTGCGTTCATGTTGTCCAATACATCCATTACACCTTTCACAGCTTCAGCTGAATCGGCTAACAAGGCGCGCTCTGCTTCGTTGAGTTGTAATTCGATGATTTTTTCGATACCGTTTTTGCCAAGTACAACTGGTACGCCAAGGTAAATGTCAGAAAAACCGTATTCACCTTGCAACCAAGCGCAAACTGGGAAAATGCGCTTTTGATCGCGAACAACTGCCTCTACCATTTGAGCTGCAGCAGCACCCGGTGCATACCATGCCGAAGTACCAAGTAATTTCACGATTTCGCCACCACCGAATTTAGTACGCTCGATGATGTCGTTGAGGCGTGCTTCGTCGATGAGTTCAGTTACAGGAATACCAGCAACTGTTGTGTAGCGAGGTAGTGGAACCATGGTGTCGCCATGACCACCCATCAATACTGCTTGGATGTCTTTTGGTGAAACATTGAGTTCTTCAGCTAAAAACGCGCGGTAACGAGCGGTGTCTAGGACGCCAGCCATACCAAAAACGCGAGAAGAAGGCATATTGGCATTTAAATATGCGCAATAGGTCATGACGTCGAGTGGATTGGAAACGACAATGATAATGGCGTTAGGCGAGTGTTTCACGACGTTTTCGGTCACGGTCTTAACGATACCAGCATTGGTTGCGATAAGGTCGTCACGAGACATACCTGGCTTGCGCGGCAAACCTGAGGTAATGACTACAACATCTGAATCTGCGGTACGCGCATAATCATTGGTACAACCAACGGTACGAGAATCATAAAGGTTAATTGGGGCTGTTTGCCAGATATCTAGGGCTTTACCTTCGGCGAATCCTTCTTTGATATCTAGTAATACAATTTCATTGGCGATCTCACGGGTAGCCAATACATCGGCACAGGTTGCTCCTACGTTTCCTGCACCTACAACAGTTACTTTCATTTGTCTTGTTTTTAAATGGATAAAAGCTTTGCGTGACGAATTTACGCATAGTTGGCAAAAAAATCATTTTTTTTATTGCTATTTGCAGATCGATATGCAAACTAAGGCAACCCTCTGCTTAGCTTTGCGTTAGGTAAATATTGAAAATTGGAGCAGCAAGACAACTTAAAACGAATCGTAGAGGGATGCCTCAAAGGTGAGCGACGCTCGCAAGAGCGCTTATTCTCTATGTTTTATGGCAAAATGATGGCTGTGAGTATGCGCTACATTGGCGAGCGCGACAGCGCTCAAGAGGTGCTTCAAGTTTCATTTTTAAAGGTCTTTGACAAATTGGAACATTTTGATTTTACGGGCTCGCTCGAGGGCTGGATCCGCAGAATTGTCAGCAACACCGCCATTGATCATATCAGAAAGGCTAAAAAAGATCCTTTTTTATCTGATCAAGACAACGATTTCAAATCTATGGCTGCAGACCCCATGCAAGAACAAGAAATCCTTGAAAACACCCAGCTCAAGGCACAACTTGCACATGAAGCCATTGCAAAATTATCACCGGCCTACCGCACCGTCTTCAATCTTTATGTGATGGAAGAGCGCAGCCACAAAGAAATCGCTACACTGCTTGGCATTTCTGAAGGTACATCAAAATCCAATTTGGCAAAAGCAAAAATGAATTTGCAACGCCTTTTAAAAGAACAATTTATACTGATCGAGAAACGATGAAAGATCAATTTGAAACAAAAATTAAGTCAGTTGTAGAAGAATTCTCCTACGACTACGACCCCAAAGCTTGGGACGCGCTGTCTAAAAAACTGCCACAAGCCAACACAGGATTTTCTTGGTTGGGCAAAATCGCTGTTGCTGGAATTCTTTCTATCGGCTTGTTCTCTATATGGTACCATTTGAATCCAAAAAATGAACGTTCCAACAACACAACTCAGGTAGCAAAAAACAAAACCCAAGCTTCCGAGAAAACCAACCAATTATCTGCACAAGCCGCACCAAAAAGCACGGCCCCAACAAAGACCAACCCGAACCAAAACATTTCAACTATTGCTCCAAACAATGCTGCCAACCAAGGTTGGACACAAATTACGCAAGAAGTAGTTGCAGACCCCGACTGGCATCTAGCTCCTATTGCGTTGCGTCAGCAGCATACACCAATGCCCATAGTTAGTGAATCTTTTAATGACGACGGCGGCCAATTGCCTCCGGTTCAAGAACACCTTCTGCCACTTGATTTAACAAGTATAGCTTCAACGCCATGTAAAGGTCCAAAAATCGTTCTTGACGCAGACGCCATCAACTACGAAGACGGCACACCGCTCATTCGCATCAACGCCGAAAGTACAGTTCCAGAAATCAGTTGGAGTGCCAACGGAACGCTCCTCAATAAAAAGAACCGCAGCGTAGATTTACTCGCTTTCCAAGGCCAAACCTACACCATTACCGCGCAAGCACAACTCGATGGCTGCAGCAGTACTGAAAAGATCAAGATTACGGCCAACGAAGATTACAACTTGCTTGCTGTCAATGCGTTTAATCCGCAATCTAGAGACGAACGCAATGCCAAATTCATGCCTTACGCCCTTACCATCCGCGATGTCCGCTTTGAACTCATCGTCATTGACCCAGACAACGGTGGCATTATTTTCAAAACAAAAGATGCTCAGAATGCCTGGGACGGCACCGACCAACGCAACGGCCAAATGGTTCCTGCGCAAAAAGCGTACATCTGGAAAGTGGTGTTGCAAGACGCGCTTCCTAGCGAAAAAACAACCTATTCCGGGACAATCGTTCGGATTTAAAGGCGCTGCTCTCGGCGGAATTGCTTACATTTGTTCAGCACGAAACAACGTGAGCCCGCATGAGCATCATCCACTTACTGCCCGATCATATCGCCAACCAAATTGCTGCTGGAGAAGTCATTCAACGACCTGCCTCAGTAGTCAAAGAACTCCTTGAAAACGCCGTAGATGCCGGTGCTACACACATTCAACTCGTCGTCAAAGACGCCGGCAAAACCCTCATTCAAGTCCTAGACAACGGCAAAGGCATGGATACCCAAGACGCTGAAAACTGCTTTTTGCGCCATGCCACCAGTAAGTTGCAGTCTGCAGCTGATTTATTTGCGCTCCAAACCAAAGGTTTCCGAGGTGAAGCGCTCGCTTCTATCGCAGCCATAGCCCACGTTTGCCTCAAAACCAAACAAGCAAGCCAAGACACCGGCATTCAAATTGAAATCGAAGGCAACCAAGTCAAGCACAAACAAGAAGTGCTTTGCAACAACGGCGCTTCTTTTGAAGTCAAGAATTTGTTTTACAACGTACCCGCCAGACGCAATTTTTTAAAAAGCGACGCTATTGAGCTCAGTCATATCCAAACCGAATTTGAACGCGTAGCGCTCGCTCACCCCGAACTACAATTCAGTTTCCAACACAATAGTCAGGATATCCTACAGCTCCCAGCTGGCAATTACAGAATGCGAATTGCCGCTATTTTTGGCAAGGGCAGCAATGAAAAACTTGTGCCTATAGAAGAGCAAACCGATATCGTACGTGTGAGCGGTTACGTAGGCAAGCCCGAACTCGCTAAAAAAAGCAGAGGCGAACAATATCTATTTGTGAACAACCGCTTTTTCAAGGATCCGTACTTTAACCATGCCATTGCCAAAGCATATGACGGCATGCTTTCCGAAAAGCACCACCCCACCTATTGCATTTACCTAGAAGTTGACCCCCACAAAATTGACGTCAATATTCACCCCACCAAAACCGAGATTAAATTTGAAGAGGACCGCTTTATCTATTCAATTTTATTGAGTAGCGTTAGGCAGGCCTTGGGTAAATACAATATTTTTCCTACCCTCGATTTCGAGACCGAAAGCGCATTTGAGGTACCAAACGAGGTCAGAAAAACTGAGCCCATCGAACCTCAAATTGTAGTGAACCCTTCCTATAACCCATTTCAAACAACGGTTCATCCTACTTCAAGCAGCGGATCAAGCGCAAAGAACTACAGCACAGCCTTGCAACAAGAAGGTTTCGGCAGTACGCCTCCAAGCCCCGAAGACTGGCAACAATTTTATCAAATTGAAGAGCAAGCACCTTCCGACAACCAAGTCAATTTCGCCGAAGAAGCCACTGCTAAACAATTCTTACTGCACGACAAATACTTGATCAGCCCGACAAAATCAGGTTTTCTGATCATAGACATCCGCCGCGCCAAAAACCGCATCTTATTCGACGATCTCATCCAACACTTTGTATCGCAACCCTTGGCTTCGCAACAATTGCTTTTCCCAATTGAACGTACTTTGGCCAAAGAGGCGAAACTCACCTGGCAGGGTCAAAAAAGCTTATGGACTCAACTAGGCTTTGCCTTTGAGATTCAACAAGATCAACTGCTCATTTCTGCTGTGCCGGCCCTGCTCTCTTCCTTAGATTTAGAAGCATGCCTAGACGACCTCACGGACGCAGCCACTTTTACCAACATCGATAGCGGTGACGTCGCGCATTTTATTGTTGCCAAACTCGCCTTGCTCGGCTCCAAAAACTTTAATCTACAGCACCACCAAGAAGTAGAGCATTTCATCGACACCTTATTTCAATGCCCGCAGCATACCACTACTCCCAATGGCAAACCAATTATGTTTACTTTAGGCTTTGACGAATTAGCCAAAAAATTATAGCTATGTTTCAGAATCTACCGCAAGTCACCAAAAATATTTTACTACTCAATATCGCTTTTTTTGTAGCGAGTTTGTTACTCAAGAGCCAAGGAATTGACCTTGAAATGACACTTGGCGCGCATTACGTCAATTCACCTTTCTTTGAGCCTTATCAGATAGTGACGCATTTTTTCATGCACAGCACCGATAATTTCTTGCATATTTTCTTCAATATGTGGCTCTTCGTGATGCTAGGGGCGTATCTTGAAAACATTTGGGGAGCCAAACGCTTTTTCATCTTTTATTTGATCAGCGCCATGGGGTCGTTTGCGCTTTACAACATGATCGGCTTCATTGAAATCATGAATTTAAAAGCAGCTCTTGCCAATCAATTTGACATCGAACAATTCAATTATTTCCTGAAGCATACAGTAAATGTCAATAGCGATTTAATTGGCCAAATCAATACCTATATCAACGAAAACCAAATCAGGATAACACCTGCTTTAGAAAGTTATCTCGGAAAATCCATCACTCCAATGGTAGGCGCATCAGGTGGTGTTTTTGGCATCATGACCGCTTTTGCTATTCTTTTTCCAAACACCGAATTCCGTATTTATTTTTTCATTCCCGTGAAAGCTAAATTCTTGGTCACTGGTTATTTTCTACTTGAACTTTATTTAGCCTTTCAAAACCAGGCCGGTGATAACGTTGCGCACCTCGCCCATGTAGGTGGTGCGGTTGCTGGTGCCATATTGGTATTGGTTTGGCGCAAACAAGACCGCTCAAATTTTTGGTGATGAATCCGGTAGTTGAACAAATCAAGCAGCAATTCAGAAGCGGCACCATGACCATCCGTTTGGTAATGGTCAATGTAGGCGTATTCGCGCTCATACAACTGATCAATGCGCTGGAAAGACTACAAGTTTTGAGCGTTTTTGAAGACTTTCCATCAGGATACGTTAGTCAATATTTTTTTGCGCTACCCGTCTTTCGGCTAGGAATCCTTCTCAAACCCTGGACACTCCTCACCTCAATATTTGCGCATTTTGGCATATGGCATTTGTTTGGAAATCTTTTGTTCTTGTATTTCGTAGGCTCGACTTACGAACGTTTTTTTGGTGCCAAACGCCTTTTGCATTTATACATCATTGGTGGCCTGGCCGGTAACTTAACCGAAATCTTAGCGCATCAAGTGTTTCCAGCCCTCCAAGGCAGTGCTTTCTCTGTAGTTGGAGCATCTGGTGCTATTATGGCCATCTTTATGGCGCTCGCAATTGCTCAACCACAATTACAGGTGCAACTTTTTGGCATCTTTCCGTTGCGTATTTATTTTTTAGCCATCTTTTTCTTTCTGAAAGATTTAACTGCTGTCGGAACAGCCGACCAAATTGCGCATTTTGCACACATCGGCGGAGCGCTTTTTGGCATCTGGAGTATCCAACAATTTTGGCATGTGAGGCTTTCTAGACCTTGGTTGGGCATTCAATTAAAGAAAACCAACTCACACCTCAAAGTCAAAAAAGGTGGCCGACCAATGAGTGATGAACAATACCGTGCCACCAAACAAGAAAGACAAGCGCGTTTAGATGCCATTCTCGACAAAATCTCCAAACGAGGTTACGACGCGCTTAACAAAGAGGAGAAAGACTTTTTATTTCAACAGAGCAAAGATGTCTAAAAAGCGTAGATCTATCCTTTCAGTGCCCTTTAAACTGGCCACAGCATTTACCCTGATCGGATTGCTCTTCAGTTACCTTGCGCCTTATATCCATCCGTCGACCATACCATCGCTTCCTTTTTTTGGACTTAGTTATCCGATTTTTCTTGGCCTTACGTTTCTATGGCTTGTCATTTGGAGTATTTTCAGATCTCGTTGGGCTATTTTTTGCTTACTTACACTGCTCATCGGTGGTAAACTACATTTTAGGAATTTCTCCCTGATGGCCAGTGATTCAGAATTACCAGCTGCCGAAGGCCTCAAAGTCTTGAGTTACAACGTAAGGCTTTTTGACCTCTTCAACCCCTCTTTTGAAGATGCTCTGAACGCCCGCAACGAAATATTTCAGTTCATAGACGACGAGCAGCCCGATGTCCTTTGCTTGCAAGAATTTTATCGTCAAGACAAACCCACCCGCTTTGAGGTCATGGATTCGCTCAACGGCATCATGCAGACCAAAGACTACCACGAGCGCAGCGCACACAAAAGGCGTACCCGTGAAAACTACGGTATTGCAATGTTCTCTAAATATCCCATGATTGCCAGAGGCGACGTCATGTTTGAAACACAAGGAGTCAAAGATTTCAATTATTGCATCTTTGCCGATATAGTCAAAGGAACCGATACCTTCCGCGTTTATAACGTGCACTTGCAATCTATTCGCTTGCATACCGACCCTCACATCGAAGGGGAAGAAGTCCAAACCTATGGCAGTAAAAAAGGCGCCATAGCCGTATATCGCAAATTACGCGGTGCCTTTGAAAAACGAGCCTCCCAAGCGCGCAGGGTTGTAGAACACCTTCAAACCTCGCCTTACCCTGTTGTTGTCTGTGGGGACTTCAATGATACGCCAATGTCGTATACCTACAACCAATTCCAATTGCGCTTGCTCGATGCCTTTAGAGGCAGTGGCTTAGGCTTGGGCGGCACTTACGTAGGGCGCTTACCTGCCGGCCGCATCGATTACCTCTTTTACAGCCCCCAACTTCGGGCCGCTCATTTTCAGATTCAGAAACATACACGCAGTGATCACCGCGCCGTGAGTTGTGTGTTTTACAAAGCACAGCCATGATTGCCCTTCTCGATTGTGGCAGCAGCAAAACGCCTGCAATTGCTGAACACCTCGATGAATACATCGATGTACAAACCATTGGCTTGCTGGACTTCAATACCACACTTCTAGAAAAATTCGACGGAATTGTGTTGTCGGGCGCACCTATTTTGCTCACAGACGTCGACCCTACCCCATATTTAACGCAACTTTCCTGGATCAAGAACTACCAAAAACCATTGCTTGGCATTTGTTTTGGTCATCAGATTTTAGGCTTACTCAATGGAGCGCGCGTTTCCAAAATGCGCGAAGACCGCGGTTTTCAAGAAATTGAAGTCATCCAAGACGACCCGCTTTTTGAACGCCTCCCAGACATCTTTGAGATGCAAGAAGACCACTGCGAACACATTTCTGTGCCCCAAGGATTTGATTTATTGGCTTGTTCGGACGCGTGTATCAATGAAGCTATGAAACACAAGTTGTTGCCGCAATATGGCGTGCAGTTTCATCCGGAGGTGTCGGGCAATTACGGACACGTACTACTCTCGAATTTTGCTGCGTTGGTTTTGGGCTAGGAGCTTATTTACCTGCAATTTGCAACAGGCGCTCTCTTTGTAAGACGAATATTTTGCGGGTCTGTACCTCAATAATTCCTTCTTCTTTGAAATCTTTGAGCAAGCGGATGAGCGTTTCAGTAGCGGTGCCTACAAAATTAGCGAGGTCTTCCCTGCTGAGATTGATGGGTTGTTTATCAAAAACATCCATCAGGATGAGCATAGTAAAAGCCAAACGCTCTCGCACACTCTTTTGGGCCATATTGGTAATGAAATCGGCGCGATCTGCGAGTTCTTTGGACAGTTCTTTAATGATGCCGTTGCGCAACACAGGATTGGTATCCATGAGGCTGAGGAAGTCTTCTTTGCCAATAAAGCAGATATTGCTCTCTTCTAAGGCTTCGGCACCTACCTTATAAGGTTCTTCGGTAAACATAGCTCTGAAACCTACCATTTCTCCTGCTTTGGCAATATGAATGATTTGTTCTTTGCCTTCGTCGCCGCGCTTAAAAATCTTGACCATTCCTTGATTGATGCAGTAGACACCTCTTGGAATCGAAGCTTCTTGAAAAAGTTGCGCTCCTTTTTTATAAGTAATAAAAGAATGTTTTAATTCTTGATTTTGAAGCTGTTCAGATAGGATTTGCCCCCAAATAGCACGTTGCCATTCACTTCTTATTTGTAGAGCATTATCAAAACGAAATTTATCGATCATTGGTGCGAATGAATAACTCAAATGTACTAAAAATGCACCTCGGTGCTAAAAGGAGCTTATTGGAAATAATAGAATTAAATTGACTGCAAAAAAAAAGGAGACCGAAGTCTCCTTTTATATCGTTTGAAGCAAGCTTACATTTTAATGAACTTAGCGGTGTCGGTTTGCTTACCTGAACTGAACTTCACGATGTAAGTACCAGTTGGTAAATCGGAACCATCGATGCTGATTTCTTGTGTGCCGTCAGACATTTGCGTGGTTTTAGACCATACCAAACGACCTGTGATGGAATACACCTGAACCTCAACTTTACCACTTTGGGCCAATTCGAAAGCCAAAGTTGTGTTGTCACGGGTCGGATTCGGATAGGTGCGCAATTTGGTTTTGAATTGACCACCTGGTGTGCCGGTGTTATTGTTCGTGCCGAGATATTGGGTTGTTCTCCAGATACCACGACCAAATGTACCAAGGTAGATTTCTCCTGGACGTCCGTTTCCTTCGTCGAAAGAACGCCAGTTTTGACGCACTTCATAAACTGGAGTACCTTCAAAGCCAGCAGAAGCGTTCTCCCAAGTTGCACCACCGTTTTCTGAAACCCATGCACCATTAGAGGTGCCCACTACTAAGATATCCGGATCGTTGCGATCGATGATACCGTCATAGGTGGCAATACCTGAAACAATTGCACCCAAGTTTGTAAATGTTGGATTGGCTGCTGTCGCGTTGTTGGTGCGTTTGTTGGTTCCATTGAAACCTGCAAAACAAACGAGGTCGTTGGCGTTATTTGGATTCACTGCTATACCTTCGTAAGATGTATTAGTGATTTTGGTAAGGGTTGTACCGGTTGGTGGGGTTGTTGTTGCACCTTGTGTTACGTAACCTGCTTTTGAGGCGAAGTCTGGATCGCTGGTATAGATACTACCCAAGCCATTTAAGCGCCAAACACCGTTACCGGAACTGATGTAACAATTGTTGAGGTCGCGTGAAAACTCGACGTCGACAGAATTGAAGGTGCCACCACCAATACCTTTGGCAATACACAACCATCCTGGATTAGTGACAGAGAAACGAGCGCCATTGCGCGTTGCCCATAGCTCACCACCATTGGCGTTTACATAAACTAAGAACCATGATTGGTATGGATCGGCAATGCGAAGGGTGTCCCAAGCAACGTTGAAGATCACGGTGTCGGTTCCCATTTCGACGGTTTCACCAGTTGCGTTATTGATACCGAAATTAACGTTGTTCACAGTTAATGAAGGATCGTAGTAAAGGGTGTCGTCGAAATATAAAGCTGTTGACGCAGTTGTAGTAATGGTATCGCCAGATGCCATGGAAGGAATGCGAAGCATTGCTCCTGCCGCGTAGTTCTTTTTAGGAATAAAGGTGACAGAATCTTCTGAATTTGGATCGAAGTATTCAGCGAAGAAAAGTTCGGTGTGGAAAGGGTGGTTCGGGCTACCGTCTGTCCCTGGTGGGTCGTAGGTACCTGGGAGGTTCGGGCTGAAGTTGGTCCAGTTGACACCGCGGTCGCCAGAGCGTGATATAGTGTTATAGTAAATAGAGGAGAACATGACGCTCGGGTTGAAGAAAGAGATTTCGCACTCGAAACCGTCACCGCCGTTTACTTGAAGAAATTCATGGTAGGTAGAAAGGCTAAAATCGTTGTAGAGCGTACCGTTGTCTTGTGTTCCACCCATGACACGACCACCCGCATCGAAGGCAATACCATAGAATTGTGTAACGTTGTAACCACGATTGGCTGGGAACCAAGACTGGCCTTTGTTGTTAGAAATACCAATACCACCATCGTTACCTACATAAAGACGGTTGTTGTTGTCCCATTTCATTTCGTGGTTGTCGGCATGGACGTATGTTGGTGAACTCGGGTTCACAAACCAAAGTGAGATTTTCTCAAAACCTCCTGATGGCGGATTATTAACGGTTTGTTTCCATTCCCAAACATCAATACCACCAATAAGAAGGCGCTCGTTGTCGGTAGGATCGACAGATAGAATGCTGTTGTAAGTTCCTTGATCGCGGTAGATGTCAAATTCATTTGGAGGGCCAGATGCACCTACAAATTGATTCCAAGTTTGTCCGTTGTCGTGAGAAACGTGCATGGACATGAGGTTTGAGTTGGTGCGGGTAGCATAAATAGAATAAGCACCGTTGTTTTGTGTTGGTGAAATAGCGTATTCAATGCGTGCAGCACCATTTGGAACTAAATTGTTGGCACTTGTGCCCGATTTATCTGTAAAGCTACTTCCGCCGTCGGTAGAAACGTACGTTTTGTTGGCAGCATAGGCCGCAACAATTACTTGACCATTTTTAGATACTTGAAGAGCAAAGCAACCACCTGAAGCTCCGGTAACGCTGGTGAGCGAAGCATCGCCTACTTGCCATTTTTTAAGACCTGAGTTAGTGGCTAACCAAACATAGTTATCGACATCTGAACTTGCTACTTCAGTACAGCTCGTTGTGCCTGGAATTTTAGTAAAAGACGCTCCGAAATCTGTAGAGTAATAGACGCCATTACCACCCCAACCTTCGTCGTTAGAACCAGTTGCAACATATAGCGTGTTGTCTGGGGTCATGGTCATACTAGAAATAAATGGGTTTCCGCCAGCCTCTACATAAGGAAGCACACGATCCCAAAAATTACCTTTGTTGTTGGAAACGAATAAACCACCCGAAACACCACCAGCCCAAATACGGTTGATATTGGTTCGGTCAACGCAAATGGCGCGGGTACGACCACCGATGTTGTCCGGACCTAAAGATTCAAAAACAATCGATTTTGAAGTTCCTTTTTTGCGGATTTCTTTTTCAATTTGTGCAAGGGTTTCGCTTGAAACGGCCTCACCCGTGTTGACATCGATGTAACGCGCCTTTAACCACGCGATGGCATCGGTTGATTTTCCTTCTTTCAGAATGGATAAGCCTTCTTGGCTGTAAAGAGCCGTTTTGGGCAAGAATTGGTAAGCGGTGAATGCAAGGGCAAAAACACCCGCAACTATCAGAGAACCAAATACATATACCTTTTTATTCATATCGCAATTATTAATAGTGCATGATTAGTGAGCCAAATTAAGAAATATTCTCTTAATAATGATTCAAGATTGTAGGCAATTACATAATTTTTTACATAAAATTTTGTTGCCTGTCATTTTGATATTTTTATAAATCAAATAAATGTTTTTCTGCGTGGTAAGAAGATCTTACCAATGGCCCACTTTCAACAAAACGAAAGCCCATTTCTAAACCAAGTTTTTGATAAAAAGCAAATTTTTCAGGTTCAATAAATTCGGCAACCGGTAAATGCTTTGGCGTTGGTTGTAGGTATTGCCCCAGCGTAAGAATATCGACGTTGACAGCTCTTAAATCTTGCATGGTTTCGATAACTTCTTGTTCGGTTTCGCCCAAGCCGAGCATGACGCCAGATTTGGTGCGCATACCACCTTTTTTGAGCCTAAATAACACTTCCAAACTGCGGTCGTACTTCGCCTGAATGCGCACTTGTTTAGTGAGTCGTCGGACGGTTTCTAGATTGTGAGAAACGATTTCTGGAGCTACATCGATGATGACTTGCAGATTGTCCCAAAAACCGGCAAAATCTGGTATTAATGTTTCTAAGGTTGTGCCTGGCGATTGCTGACGAATGGCGCGTACGGTTTGAGCCCAGATTTCTGAACCGCCGTCTTTGAGGTCATCGCGGTCAACGGAGGTGATGACTGCATGCTTGACACCCATTATCTTGACAGAGTTAGCCACCCTACCCGGCTCGAACATATCTACGGGCTCAGGCTTGCCGGTTTGCACACCACAAAAACCACAAGAACGCGTACAAACATTACCGAGGATCATGAAGGTTGCGGTGCCTTCGCCCCAGCACTCACCCATGTTAGGGCAGCTTCCACTTTCGCAAATGGTGTGTAGTTTGTGTTCGTCCACCAAGCCCCTCACCTTGCGGTAGTTTTCACCAGTGGGTAACTTGACCCGCAGCCATTTCGGTTTTTTGATTCGTGTTGTTTCTTCCATTAGAATTGAAGTTTTTCCAATTGCGCAAGCACCGCATTTCGATGTTCAACAATTAGTTTCAAACTTTGTGCGTTATAACGTAATGATTTCACCAAAAGGGTGGTATTCTTTATAAATAGGTAGTAACCAAGTGCCACCGGATTCAAAGCTACAAACAACAAAATCCAGACGTAACTAGGTAGTGATATGAACGATGATGCCACCAGAAATAGCAGTAAATTCCAGATCGGCAACAAGACGAGTAGCATGCCCATTTTACTTGAAGACCAAAAAACTTTGCGCTTGAATGTGCTTTCTACAAAACGTTTGACGAAAAGGTGAGGCAAGGAAAAATGCACCAAGCCAATTAGAAAAAACGGCAATTGGATAAATAATTTTAACAAGGTTCCTAGCTTCCAATTTTGATCCTTAGCAAACGAATAGAGTTCTTCCTCAGAAAGCCCATTTTTATGGAGTTGCTTTAAATATGGATTTAAATGATCTCTTTCGAAAGTACACAAAGCATTATTTAGATCCTCGTTGGCTCCGTTCATTTTGTCGGCAAGTTGGCGTGAATAATCCCAGCGCGCTTGCAGCGAAAGCTTTGGATCATAGCAGCTGGCATTCATGCCTTTGCGATTGAGCATCATGATGTGCTCGTGAAGGCGTACGTGCTCATCTGAGCGCACATGTGTGATTTGAGCTTGCATGCGGTTTTCGAGTTCGCGGTTGAGCTCCGTAATGACTTTTCCTGGGTTTTCTAGATAGGCATCTTTGTAATCGTTGAGCACAATTGGCTGAGCTGCGGCAATGAGTACGTCGCTGCGCAACAAACCGGGATCTGTATAATTGATACCTATGCCCTGTACCTGAATTTGAACTTTCCAATTGAGGTCCTCTAAAGCGGTAAAACCAATGCGGATGGCTCCTTTTTTAATGGGTTTGAGCCTGCGCTCGAAAATATCATCGGTGATGCCTTCGCCAAAAATGAGCAAATTGCGATTGCGGGCCAAGGCTTGCGTCGCTTTTTTGAAAACCATTTTGTTTTTTTCTTGCGAATTGCCGCCGTCTTGTTGGCGGTAAATGGGCAACATGTGGGCCAACCAAAAAATGGGACGCGTAAAACGATTGAAGACATCTGAACGCGTCATGAAGTAAACAACAGGTTTGCGCAAACGAGAAATCACAAGCGGATCGAGAAACGCCGACGGGTGATTGCTCACAAAGATGGTTCTGCCAAAGCGTTTTTTGCTCGGACGCACTTCCTTAATGCGTCTAAAAAACAAGCGAAAACTAAAGCCTAAACCAATCCAAAAAATAAAATACAAGGGCCTCATGCTGCGAAATTACCAATTTTAGATAATTTCGCCCTAAAATAAACGCATGAAGCGCATCGGACTCATCTGCGGAGGCTTTTCCTCTGAATACGACATCTCTATTAAGAGTGC
>CANHSA010000034.1 GCA_947463345.1 Flavobacteriales bacterium | reverse complement strand
GGCTTGGTCAATGCAGTTGTTGAACAACCTGACCTCTTGGACAGCTGCGAAGCCATGGCGCAAAAAATACTCAACAACTCGCCAATGGCTATTGCTGCCGCCATTCGTTGCGTCAATGCTGGTTTTGCAAGTGGCGTCAATGGCTACCACGTAGAAATCGAAGAATTCGGCAAAAGCTTTGGCACCAAAGATTTCAAAGAAGGCACCACCGCATTTTTGGAAAAACGCAAGCCGAATTTCAGAGGCTAAGCCATGAGCAACCCGATCCGCAAATTAGTTGGCCAAACCGCCATATACGGCCTGCCCTCCATCTTAGGAAGGCTGCTCAACTATTTGTTGGTTCCGCTCCACACCTACTATTTTGCCCAAACCTCCGACTACGGCGTCATTTCTGAGCTTTACGCTTGGGTTGCCTTTTTAATTGTCCTGCTCACCTTCGGGATGGAAACCGCGTTTTTTCGCTTTTTGCAAAACGAAGCCGACAAAGACAAAGCCTACAGCGCCGCATTTTGGTCGGTAGTTGGTATCAATACACTTTTCTATTTAGTGCTGTTGTATTTTAACAATGACATCGCCAATGCCCTGCTTTTTGAAGGTCACAACGAATACGTCGTGCTCTTGGGTACCATCGTCATGATAGACGCCATCACTGCCTTGCCGCTTGCTCGGCTCCGGGCCGAAGAAAAAGCGCTGCGTTTTGCATCGATACAAATGACAAGTATTGGGCTCAACATTGCACTCAACGTCATTGCTATGGTCTTCTTCTTTAGTGCCGAGCGCCCTGAAGAAGGCATCTTGTTTATCCTTTTAGCCAACCTCATTTCGTCCTTGGCCAAGCCACTCTTGCTTTACGACAGCATCTTTAAAGTGCTTTTTATCCGAGACTGGAGCCTTTACAAACGCATGTGGCGCTACGCGATTCCGCTCGTCATTGCGGGTTTTGCAGGCATCATCAATGAAACTTTCGACCGCATTTTACTCAAGCACTTACTCTATGACCCAGCTGTCCCAGAAACCTTGAGCTATGCGGAGTCGCAAGTTGGTATCTACAGCGCGTGTTACAAACTCGCGATGCTCGTTACGATCATTTTGCAAGCCTACCGCTATGCTGCAGAGCCGTTTTTCTTCAAACAAATGCAAAACCAAGACCGCAATACCGTTTATGTGCGCATCATGAACATTTTTGTAGCCATGGTTTGTGCGGTGTTCTTGTTAGTGAGCCTGAACCTCGATATTTTCAAGCATTTTATTCAAAAAGAAGCTTATTGGGAAGGCTTAAAGGTAGTCCCCATCTTGCTACTTGCCAACGTGTTTTTAGGCATCTACTACAACCAAAGTATCTGGTACAAACTCAGCGGCAAAACCCAATATGGCGCCTACATTACAATAGTTGGGGCCATTCTCACCATCGCAATTAACGTTTATTACATTCCGCAGTTCCAATACATGGCCAGCGCGTGGGCCACTTTAATTGTCTACGCCACACAAATGCTACTTTCTTATTGGCTCGGACAGCGCCACTTTCCGATTCCTTACAACGTGAAAAAATTCTTGCTATACTTAGGCGTGAGCTTATTGTTGTTCTGGATCGGCGGCCAAATTCAATTTTCCAAAGCCATCATCAATCACTTCTTACACAACTTGCTCGTCCTCTTTTTTGTGGGCTTCGCTTTCGTACTTGAAAAAAACAACCTTCGCAGCAGCAACGCACACTAATTGAACATTTTCTGCGTTAGGGTGTTTGAATAGCTACCGAAACGCTTAACTTTGTTTTTATGTCAAATCACCCCTACAAGCCCGGACCACTCCTTTCTCAAATTACTGTTCCGAGCGATTTGCGCACGAATTTCACAGAAGAACAACTCCCACAAGTTGCCCAAGAACTCCGTCAGTACATCGTTGACGTCATTTCAGAAATCGGCAATTCGCATTTCGGCGCCTCTTTAGGTGTGGTTGAACTCACTGTTGCTTTACATTATGCTTTCAATACCCCTGACGACCAACTCGTCTGGGACGTCGGGCACCAAGCCTACGGTCACAAAATTTTAACTGGGCGCCGCGAGCGTTTCCATACCAACCGTTTAAAAGGCGGCATTTCAGGTTTCCCGAAACGTTCAGAAAGCGAATACGACACCTTTGGTGTTGGCCACTCTTCCACTTCTATTTCTGCTGCTTTGGGCATGGCTGTTGCCAACCAATATAAAGGTGAAACACAGCGCCAACACATTGCTGTTATCGGCGACGGCGCCATGACCGCTGGTTTGGCTTTCGAAGGCCTCAACCACGCTGGTTTTGAAAAAGACGCCAACTTGCTCGTTATTCTCAACGACAACTGCATGTCTATCGACCCCAATGTAGGCGCACTCAAAGAATACCTTACCGATATCACCACCTCCCATACTTACAATAAAGTCAAAGACGAAGTCTGGAAACTACTCGGGAAGGTCTCTAAATTCGGGCCAGATGCCCAAACAATTGCTTCAAAAGTTTCGCATGCCTTGAAAGGCACTTTACTCAAGCAGTCTAACCTTTTTGAAGCGTTCAACTTTCGCTATTTTGGACCTGTAGATGGCCACGACGTCATTGGTTTGGCTAAAGTATTAGCCGACCTCAAAGACATCCCGGGCCCAAAAATCTTGCATTGCATTACCCGCAAAGGAGCTGGCTACAAGTTCTCTGAAGAAGGCAACCCAACCAAATGGCACGCGCCAGGCGTTTTCAATAAAGAAACTGGCGAAATCGTCAAAATTGTACCGAAATCACCACAGCCGCCTAAATACCAAGATGTATTTGGCCATAGCATTGTAGAGCTCGCAGAAAAGAACGCAAAAATCATGGGCGTGACACCCGCCATGCCTTCTGGTTGCTCGCTCAACATCATGATGCAAGCCATGCCAAAACGCGCTTTCGATGTCGGTATTGCCGAACAACACGCCGTTACTTTCAGTGCAGGCCTTGCTACCCAAGGTTTAGTGCCGTTTTGCAATATCTACTCCTCTTTTATGCAGCGCGCATTTGACCAAGTCTTGCACGACGTTGCCCTTCAAAACCTCAATGTAGTTTTCTGCCTAGACCGCGGTGGCTTGGTTGGTGCCGACGGCGCTACACACCACGGCGCTTATGATCTTGCCTACATGCGCATGATCCCAAACATGGTGGTGGCTGCTCCAATGAACGAAGAAGAACTGCGCAACCTCATGTATACCGCACAGTTGCCAAATCAAGGCCCGTTCTCTATTCGCTACCCGCGTGGCAACGGTGTCATGACCGAATGGAAAACACCTTTTAAAGAAATCAAAATTGGTCAAGGGCGCAAAGTAACTGCCGGCGACGACATCGCTATTTTAACCGTTGGCCACCCCGGCAATTTTGCCCAAGAAGCCATTGACAAACTTAAGGGCGCAGGTGTCTCTATTGCGCACTACGACATGCGCTTTGTCAAACCACTCGACACCCTGCTTTTACACGAAATCTTCACCAAATTCAAGAAGGTCATTACTATAGAAGACGGCTGCCTCATGGGTGGTTTTGGTTCTGCCGTACTCGAATTTATGGTCGATCAAAAATACCAAGCAGAAGTCATTCGCCTAGGCATTCCAGACGAGTATATTCACCACGGAACCCAAGAAGAACTCTGGGCCGACTGCGGTTTTGATACCTCCTCTATCATCCGCACCATCTCTACCATTTTTAAGCTCGATCAAGAAAAAATTGCACAGCAAAACGTCGGTTAAAACCAAATTATTGTAATTTGGACCAAAACTTTAACGACTACCATGCAAAAAACAAATTACAGCGCCTTCGGGACGCTCATCGTCATCTTTTTCTTTTGGGGCTTTGTAGCTGCTTCAAATTCAATTCTTATTCCTGTTTTTAAGAAAGCCCTAACCTTAACTCAATTACAGTCTCAGCTCATCGAATTCGCATTTTATGTAGCTTATACCGTGGGGTCGCTGATTTATTTCGGTATATCCGGTGTGCTCAAACAAGACATCCTTAATAAAATTGGCTACAGAAATGGCTTGGCCCTTGGCCTTTTGATTTCTGCTGCCGGCACCCTTCTTTTCATTCCTGCTTCGGCCAATGGAGGCTCATTTCCGCTGCTCCTTAGTGGTTTATTCATTGTTGGTTTAGGCTTTTCTTTACAACAAACAGCTGCCAACCCATTAGCTATTCAAATGGGCGACCCCGCAAAAGGCAATGTGCGCCTCAGTATGGCGGGTGGCATCAACAACCTCGGTACCACCATTGGTCCGGTGATCCTCTCTTATGCCATCTTTGGTGGGCTGCCTAAAGGGGACGCTACCCTAGACCTCACGGCTGTTCAATTGCCTTACATTATTCTTGGCGCCACTTTTGTTTTGGCTGCGTTGTTCTTTAAATTTTCATCTGTTCCGGACTCAATTGGTGACGACAACCAAAACGAACCCGGCCAATTACTGAGCACACTCCGCGAACCACAAGTGATTCTAGCCATGATCGCAATATTCTTGTATGTGGGTGTTGAAGTCGCTACCCAAAGCAATTTGCCTGAATTCATGAAACAAAATCTCGGCAAAGAAGAAAGCGAAGTAGCGCCTTTTGTGTCTTTATTTTGGGCCAGCATGATGATCGGCCGTTGGGCCTCTGCTGCAGGCGTATTCGAAAAATCAAAAGTGTTCAATCGCGTCATGGGCATCTTCTTGCCTTTGGTTGCTTTTGGAATTTTTGCACTTGCCAATACCATCGGCGGTTCTGATGTTTCTTCTTTTATGCCGTATATCGGTTTGGTATTTGTGCTCATTGCTGCTGATTTCATTTCCAACGGGAACCCAGTTCGTCAGATCATCCTTTATTCTAGCCTTGGTATTTTGGCCTTAATCATTGGCATTTTCAGTTCGGGGTATGTCAGCGTTTTTGCGTTTATTTCTGTGGGCTTGTTCTGCAGTACGCTTTGGCCTTGCATCTTTACCCTCGGTATTACCGGAATGGGGACCAAAACCAATATTGCATCAAGTTTAATGATCCTCATGATTATGGGTGGTGGTGTTATTTCTGTAACGCAAGGATGGCTTTCTGACAATAGTTTGCTCGGTATCCAACACTCTTATTGGGTAGGCGTTGCGTGCTTTGCTTACTTAATTTATTTTGCAATTCGCACGGCTACTATTCTCAAAAACAAAGGAATTCATACCTTTGATGCTGCATCAAGCGGACACTAATGGGAATGTATAAAATTGAATTTCACGACTTCTTCACTGCAGCCTTTTCTGTAGACTGCATTATTTTTGGCTATGAAGCTGGTCAGATCAAAGCACTACTTATCAAGCGCGCCATGGAACCATACGAAAACTTTTGGGCCATTCCTGGGGATCTTGTCTACCCAGACGAAGACCTCCCCGTAGCAGCAGAGCGCATTCTAAAAGAACTCACTGGGCTGGATCACATCCAAATGCACCAATCACAATCTTTTGGGCACCCGAAAAGACACCCGCAGGGGCGCGTCATTACCATTGCACATTTTGCATTGGTGCGCATCGAAGATTTTCAGGTAAAAGCTTCCTCTTGGGCCGACGACATCAGCTGGGTGCCGCTCAACGAAGTGCCAGACCTCGCTTTTGACCACAACCATATCCTTGAAAGCACTTACGAAATGCTCAAGCAAAAGCTGCAAAATGAACCCGTTTGTTTTGATTTATTGCCAGAGCGTTTTACCCTTCATGAATTTCAGCAACTCTACGAATTTGCGTTTGAACAAGATTTAGATAAGGCCAACTTCAGAAAAAAAATCAAGTATATTCCACTGATTGCGCTCAACGAAAAACAAAAGAACGTCAAACACAGGCCCGCAAAACTTTTCACCTTTGACCGCGACACCTACCAACAGCGTTTGTTGGCCAACGAGTACAGCTTTAAAATGTAAAATTTATTTACTTATTGTATTTTTTACAATAATGTTTGTATATTCGAACCTCGCTTTCACTCATAGTCGGGCGTAAAACAGGTTAATAATCAAAGAAACGGAGAGGAGTGTCTCCGTTTCTCTTTTGATATAATGCTGTTTTTCAAACACTTTTTCAAACTTATTGTTATTTGTACAATAATTTAATTTTTGCTTATATTTATCCCACTCTAAAACTAATACAACATGATCAGAAAACTAGTCCTGGCACTTCTATGTAGCATAGGTGTCGCGCAAGTCTATGGACAAACCATCAGTGGAACCATTTTAAATGAACGCTCTGAGGCTATTCCATACGTCAAAATCACTGTTAAAAGCAACAACAAGCCATTTTTGGGCGACGGCAAAGGGTTTTTTCAGGTGAGCGTCACCGACCCAGCCAATGAAGTGCTCATTTTTAGTGCGATGGGTTACCAAAAACAAGAGGTTGCTGTTGCTGGCAAGACCAACTTAACGGTGGTGCTCTTAGAAGTATCACAAGACACCAAAGATGTCGTGGTGGTTGGTTACGGTACAGCTAAAACTAAAGAAATTACCGGCGCCACCTCTCGAGTGAAGGGTGAAGACCTCGAAAAAATGAACATGACGCGCATGGATCAGGCCTTACAAGGACAGGTTTCTGGGGTAACAGTTTCCAGTAATTCAGGTTCGCCAGGTGGTTCGGCTAACATCCGCATCCGCGGTTTATCTACCTTCGGTGACAACGACCCGCTCATTCTTGTAGACGGCGTGGTTTACGATTCAGAAGGTTTAAATGCACTTAACCCTGCTGATATCAAGTCTATTAACGTGCTCAAAGATGCCACAGCTGGTATTTACGGAGTGCGCGCTGCCAATGGCGTGATCATCGTCGAAACTAAAAATGGCGCCATTAACCGCAAGCCAAGTATGGAATACAACGGTTATTATGGCATCCAACAAACTGCCCGCAAACTAGACTTACTTACCGCTGAAGAATACGGAGTTATCAAAAATGAAGCCTTTGCTTTTGGTGGTCAAGCCATGCCTTTTGCTAACACCAGTTTAGGAACAGGTACCAACTGGCAAGATTCAGTTTTCAGTTCAGCGCCTGTACAAAGCCACAACCTGTCTTTGAACGGCGGCACACTCAATACGCGTTATTCTATTGGCTTGGGCTATTTCAACCAAGAAGGTATCGTAGGCGCAGACAAAGCCAACTTTGGCCGCTACAACGCACGCCTGAACTTCAGCACGGATATGTCCGAGAAACTCAAACTCAATTCCGTATTGCTTTTCTCTTCAGATATGCGCAGTACGCTTCCTGAAAACGGCATTGGTTCTGTACTTTACAACACCATCAACGCCTTCCCTAACGAGCCTGTTTACAGCAGCCCAGGTACTTTTTCTTACATGGAAGAGGTGAGCGATATCATCAATCCAATTGCGCAAATGCAAAACCAGTACAACTGGAGCACAGCCAATAAATTCGTTGGAAAAGAAGAGTTTATCTATGAATTCAACGAAAACCTATCCCTCACTAACCGCTTCAATTACAACTATGCCAACGTTGATGCGAAGGTGTTTTCACCGCTTGTATGGTACGGCGATGGTAAATACGCCAACACTGCTGCCAATGCTGCACTTGAATCACCAGAGGTTGAAATCGGCGACAGCATCTTCATCGAAAGAGGAGCAGCTGTTTACGAAGAGCGTTCTACCTTCCTAGACCTATCTTACGAAGCGTTTTTGAACTACGACAAAACCTTCAATGAAGTCCATAAAGTCAAAGGAATGCTTGGTGCATCGGTATTTGAGCGCAAAGGACAATCTTTAAACGGCGTTGCTTTTGGTATTCCAAACAACTCACTTGACTACGCTGATATCTCCGCAAACACCGCACAAGGTGGCTTTTTAAATAATGTAAACTCTTGGGAATTCAAGGAGCGCTTGTTGTCTGCCTTCATGCGTGCAGAATACGCCTACAAAGAAAAATACCTCGTTTCAGGTATCTTGCGCCGAGATGGTTCAAGTAAATTCGGACCTAATAGCCGTTGGGGTATTTTCCCTACTATTTCTGGTGGTTGGTTGCTTTCAGAAGAAGACTTCTTCAAAAGCAAAAGCATCGACTACCTTAAAGTGCGCATGAGCTATGGTGTTTCTGGCAACGACCAAATTCCAAACTTTGCCTACCGCGCATTGCTCAACGGCGAAGGTGTTTATGTATTCGACGACCTCATTACACAAGGTGTTGCTATTGGCCGCCCTGCCAACCCAGACCTTAAATGGGAAACGACCCGCCAGTTCAACGTAGGCCTCGACCTCACTTGGTTGAAAGTCATCAATTTCACTACCAACTACTTCATCAAAAACACCAACGACCTCTTATTCCAACCTGACGTATCTGCACTTTTAGGTTCTTATGGCCCAGGTGGTTACCCACCAATTATCAATGCCGGTGACGTATCTAACAAAGGTTGGGAATTTGAAGTAGCGTATCAGTCTGATCGCAAAAACTTACTTCAAACCAACTTGAATTTCAACCTCACCACCATCAACAACAAAGTAGTGAGCGTGCCAACAGGCGTACAATACATCCCTGGTGCGGCATTTAGCGTTGGTGGCGATGTAGCTACTCGCTTCCAAGAAGGTTACGAAATTGGTTATTTCTTTGGTTACCAAACCGCTGGTGTTTTCCAAAATCAAGCAGAAATCGATAATGCTGCAGTAGTTCAAGAAGGCGCTCAACCTGGAGACCTCATCTTTGTGGATCAAAACGGAGACGGCAAAATCAACTTCTCTGACGATTCCGACAAAACCAACCTTGGTTCGGCTATTCCCGACTTCACAATGGGCTTTGCTTTCAACTTTAAAATCAAAGGTTTCGACTTATCAGGCAATGTTTATGCTGCTTTAGGACAAGAAATCATTCGTAACTACGAGCGCCAACAACCTTATGCCAACCAATTGGCTTATGTAATTGACCGCTGGACCGGCGAGGGTTCAACCAACGAACACCCGCGCCTCACCACAGGGCCAACCAACAACAACCTTTTCTCTGATTATTTTGTGGAAGATGGTTCTTTTGTACGCCTTCGCAACTTGCAATTTGGTTACACTTTACCAAGTACCCTATTGCGCAAAATTCACGTAGAATCTTTACGTGTTTATGTTGCTGCCAACAACCTCATCACCCTCACCCGCTACATGGGCTTCGATCCAGATTTAGGATCGTCTAGCGTACTCTCTGCTGGTGTAGATTACGGAATGTATCCACAAGCACGTTCATTAATGAGCGGTCTTCAAATCAAATTTTAAGCTTAAACGTCATGAAAAAACTGATTTACACGCTTTTGGCACTTGTATCAATCGTTACACTGCCTTCTTGTGAGAAATTCTTATCTGTTGACCCGCCTTACGCGCAAGACGCCGAGAACTTTTTTCAAACCGAAGAAGATTTCGAACGCGCCCTAGTTGGTGCCTATGACCTCCTTCAAAGCTCATTTATTTCTCTTTGGATCGGTGAAATCGCCTCAGACAACGCCATTGCAGGCGGCGAGAGCGTCAACGACAGCAAAGGTTTGCACGACATCGACAACATGACGCACGGTGGTGTCAATGCCGAACTACGCAGCCTTTTCCGTTGGAACTACACCGGCATTACACGCGCCAACTACATTTTGGAGCACCAAGACAACATCGACTTCCCTGGTAAAGCCCACATACTCGCTGAAGCGAAGTTTTTGCGCGCCTATTACTACTTTGAATTGGTTAAATTCTTTGGCGATGTGCCGCTTATTATCGACAAGCGCATCGGTATTGAAGAAGCGCGCAACATTCCGCGTTCGCCAAAAGCTGAAGTATACGCTCAAATCGAAGCTGATTTATTAGCTGCAGCTGCGGTATTGAACCCAACGGCTGCGCAAAAAGGACGCGCAACAAGAGGCGCAGCTAAAGCCCTTCTTGGTAAGGTTTACTTATATCAGAACAAATTTACCGAGGCCGCTGCCATTTTTGAAGAAATCATAGATTCAGGCCAATACAGCCTTTACCAAGACTACAGCCAACTGTTCAGTGTAGCTGCAGAAGGCAATCCTGAAACCATTTTCGACATCGAATATACAGGTTTAGAAGGCGGTAGCTACGGTTGCTTGGTTTGTTTAGAAGGTAACGCTGCTGTCGGATTCCAAGGCATTCGTCAATACACTGGTCCTATTTACGGCGACGGGAACTCTTACAACTTGCCGACAGCCGAACTCTACGCAGCGTTCTCACCCATTGATCCGCGCCGTGCCGCAACTGTTTTAGACATTGAAGCGTTCATTGCAGCACAACCAAACCCTGCTTCCATTACCTATGCAATTGGTGCTGGCGGCCATACAGGCTATTACAACAACAAATACATCAAGCGCCAAGGTGAAATTGGCTTGCCAGACAACGACCTCACCAGCCCAGTGAACTACCGCGTTTTGCGCTATGCAGACGTGTTGCTTATGGCTGCTGAAGCAAATTATCAGATTGGAAACGCTTCAAGAGCAACTCAATTAGTCAATCAAATTCGCCAACGCGCAGGTATCCCAGGCGCCTCTGTAAACAGCATTGAAAAAGTATATTTAGAGCGCCGCTTAGAGCTTTCTGGTGAAGGGCATCGCTTTTTTGACCTCGTTCGCACCGGCCAGGCCGCACAATATATCCCTGGATTTGTTAATGGTAAACACGAATTGTTCCCAATCCCACAAGTTGAAATCGACTTAGCTGGTGGCAATTGGTCACAAAACCCTGGTTATTAATTTTTAAAGATCTAAAACCATGAAAACTTTATTGCTCAGCATTCTCAGTATTGGTTTAGCGCTTGTTGCTTGCCAAAAATACGAACCGACACTTGGGCCTGCGCCTTCTGCCGCAGATGCCGAATTTACCATGGCGCCTTCAGCAGCCAATGCCAATATCATTGAACTCAGCGCCAATAATCCAAATATTCAGTGCGTATGGGACTTCGGCAATGGCACCAAAGCACAAGGGCCAAACGTTAACGCCACGTACCCATATGCAGGCACCTACACGATCAAATTAACAGTTTTTGCAAAAGGTGGTAGCCGCAGCTCTAGTCAGCAAGTTACCATTGCAAATGACGATTTCGGCTTACTCAATAACCCTTACTACACAATGCTTACAGGCGGCATCAGCGGCCCCGGCTATAAAGTTTGGGTTGTAGACTCTGCTGCTTCTGGACACATGGGTGTTGGCCCAGACCCGGAAAGCCCGCTTGGGCCAACACCAGAGTGGTGGGCTGCAGGTGCAGGTGAAAAACCTGGTTGCGGACTTTACGATGATCAATATGTCTTTCATCTCAACGCGTTCAAATTTGATATGATCACCAACGGAGACGTATATGTGCACAACAGCCTAGCCGCTTCTTTCCCGGGCTCTTTCCAAAACCTTGCCGATTTTACAGCGCCTTTTGACAACCAAATGAACGAAAGTTGGTTATTGACAGAAGGAGCAGAAAACACGATCACCATCTCGGGCAACGCATTCCTCGGTTTCTTTACTGGGCCACGCGTTTACAGAATTATTTCCGCCACTGACTCTACACTCCATTTGCAATATGGGCATCATGCCGGTGGTTTAAAATGGTACCTCAAACTCAAGACTTTATAATTCGACCCATGAAAATCATGACTTTTCTTTTATTGAGTTTGACGCTTTTGGCTTGTGAGCCAGATGCGCCTATTGCACCGGGCTTACCTAGTAACCTTAACACACAGCTCACCATTACGAATGGCGAAGTACACGTTTTGGCGACTGCAGATAGCGTTAATTTCTATACGGTTACGTTTTACGACAACAACGACACCATCACGGTAGAAACGCAAGATGGTGAGGCAACACATATCTTCAATACAAGCGGAACTTACAAGATTCGCACGCGTGCACATTCTTTACAAACTGCTTTCATTGAAAAAACCGAAGAGGTATTGATTGAAATTGCAACAGGCAACACCGGCGCTCCTACTACAGGCTTTATCAGCCCACTCACCTACCCCAATTACACATTAGTTTGGCAAGATGAATTCAATGGCGCAAGCCTTTCCTCAGACTGGACCTACGATATTGGAACCGGAAGCTGGGGCTGGGGCAACAACGAACTACAGTACTACAAACAAGAAAACGCAGTAGTTTCTGATGGTATTTTAACCATTACTGCGAAAAACGAGAACTTCAATACATCGAACTACACCTCTAGCCGCATCAAAACCCAAGGCATCAAATCGTGGAAATTTGGTCGCGTCGATGTACGCGCTGCGCTTCCATACGGCCAAGGTATCTGGCCTGCCATCTGGATGCTCGGAGACAACATTACTACAATCGGCTGGCCATCGTGTGGAGAAATCGACATCATGGAGCTCATCGGTGGCGCAGGCGCCAACGATCGCACCACACACGGCACCGTACACTGGAGCAACAACGGCTCACATGCGCAATACGGCGGCAGCAAAACGCTTCCATCAGGAAAGTTTGCCGATTCCTTCCACGTCTTTTCAATAACCTGGGATGCCAACTCTATTCATTGGCTACTCGACAACGTTGAGTTTCATTCTGTAGATACCAGCCCAGCAGAAATGGCTGAGTTTCGCGAGAAGTTCTTTATCATCATGAATGTCGCTGTAGGTGGAAACTGGCCAGGAGCACCCGATGCCACCACTACCTTCCCACAAAAAATGTATGTCGATTACGTGCGCGTATTCCAATAAAAACAACGCTTTCTCATGAAATTATTGTCATCATTCGCTCTGTTGGCGGTTCTTTTTGGCTTCAAAAGTTCCGAAAAACCTTATTTCACAGCGCCTAGCACCACAGATATCGAAATGCTGATCTCTCAGATGAGCATCGAAGAAAAAGTAGGGCAAACCTGTCAAATCACTCTTGACGCCATTCACAAAACGAATGAAAAAGGCCAAGCATTGGTGCCAGCACAAATAGACAAAGCGAAACTGAAAGAAGCACTGGAAACGTACCATGTGGGTTCTGTACTCAATGTAGGTTGGCACACACTTGACCGTGCGGAATGGAAATCTATCATGACGGATATCCATGCACCGTATCTCCAAAAAGAACAAAATATTCCCATTCTTTATGGTATCGACGCTATTCACGGTGTCAATTACACTGTTGGAGGCACCCTCTTTCCTCAAGAAATAGGCTTGGCGGCTACCTGGAACCCAGAGCTCGCTCGCCAAATGGGCGAAGTTACCGCCTACGAATGCAGAGCTTCAGGCATTCCCTGGAACTTTTCACCAGTTTTAGACCTTGGCCGCCAACCGCTTTGGTCGCGCCATTTCGAAACATTAGGTGAAGACCCCGTTTTAGGGAGCCAAATGGGCGTAGCGCTTGTTGAAGGTTACCAAGGAAAAGGCGCTAAAGTAGACGACTTTCACGCAGCAGCCTGCCTCAAACATTTTGTCGGATACAGCGCAAGCTTTACTGGCCGCGACCGCACACCTGCTTTTATTCCTGAAAAATACATGCAAGAATTGTACTTCCCTGCCTTCAAAGCAGCAGTAGAAAAAGGCGCGCTCACCCTCATGATCAATTCTGGTGTGGTAAACGGCATCCCTGGCCACGCCAATTACCAACTACTGACCCAAACCCTCAAAAAAGAATGGGGCTTCAAAGGTTTTGTGGTTTCGGACTGGGAAGATTTCATTATGCTTCACACCGTGCACCGCACCGCACCATCCCTTACAGAGGCAGCTATTCAGGCATTCAATGCAGGTGTAGATATGAGCATGGTGCCGTCTAATCCGCAATACAAAACGTATTGCCAAGACATGGTAAAGGCCGTCAAAGAAGGTAAAATCTCAATGGAACGCCTAGACGATGCCGTTCGCCGTATTCTTTACGTCAAGAACCAACTTGGGCTATTTGGCAATCCGTTGCCAGATATGAGCAAATATCCTCTTTTTGGTAGCCAAACATTCAAAAACATCGCCAAACAAGCCGCACTTGAATCCATTACGCTGCTCAAAAACGATGCACAAACACTCCCCTTAAAGAACTCGCAACGCATTTTAGTGGCTGGCCCGGGTGCAGCAAGCCTTAATATGCTCAATGGTGCTTGGACGCACACTTGGCAAGGCTTAGACACGAGCTTTAACACAAAAGGTGTTTTAAATATCTATCAAGCGCTCAGACAACAAATGCCATACTCCGTTATAAGTTATGCAAAAGGAGTTGAGCTATTTATGGAAAACGACTTCGAGGCCTCGCGCTTTGTGGATATCAATAACTACAAAAAAGCACTCAAGAAAAATGACGTAATTGTTATTTGCGTGGGTGAGCTTCCTTCCACCGAAAAACCAGGTGATATTCGCAGCTTACAACTCGACGACAAACAAAAAGAATTGGTGCGCTTGGCTAAATCCGCAAAAAAGAAAGTAATCTTAGTTTTACTTGAAGCCAGACCGCGCATCATTAATGATATTGAACCATTATGTGATGCCATTGTGCAAGCTTACTTGCCTGGCGATCAGGGAGGCCTGGCTTTAGCAGAATTACTAACGGGAAAGGCGGAATTCAGCGGTCGTTTGCCCTACACCTACCCGCGTTTCGACGGCGTCAT
>CANHSA010000033.1 GCA_947463345.1 Flavobacteriales bacterium | reverse complement strand
CATTTCTACAACTGCTTGTGCAAGTTGCTCGGCATTGAGGTGAGACACCGGTGTATTGACTAAATCTCGGGTTTTGAATACAGCTTTAGCTATGTTTTCAAGTTCGGTAAGTTGCGCTTGCGATACACCTGCTTTTACAACAACTTCTGTAAACTTTGCCGTTTCTGGCTTGCTAAAATGCTGAGTGAAGCGGTAGCTAGACAACAAGAGCCCTTCGAGGAGTGCGTAGGCTTCATCAATGCTGCCATTTTCAAGTAAAAGAGAGACTTGTGAGTCGTGTAAGTGCTTTTCAATGGCATGGGCATGTATGCGAATTTGCTCTAAATCTTGACCCTCTTGGATTTCAAATTCAAAGCTCTCTTTGGTTTTGTAGTACTCAAATTCTTTGGAGTTGTCGGTTTTGGCAACAAAGCGAACAACCGAATGAGTTGAATTTTTAGATTTTTTAGTCAGAACTAACATGTCGTTGAATTTGTACAAAGTTAAAAAGAATGAAGCTCCTGTCCTTAAAATAATTCGTCGCTGTGTGCAATTAAAAATTTGTCGATCAAACGCGGAATCGGATGGTCTTGTAAGCCTGCTAGGTCTAGAAAAATAAAATCAGAGGTCTTTTGATCCAAATGGGGCACCCTCACAAAATAAGCTTCAATTCGCTGATGTGTGAGGACATGTTGAAACCGACCACCAATAATTTTTTGATCGGCAAGATAGATTTTGAATTGGTTTTCATCGGCAAATTCCGTCAAAGGAAATTCGAATAACCCTTCCCAGATATCTTTGGGTCCTCTTTTTTGAAAAGCGAGTTGTTTTTGTGCGTTTTGTTGAAGGTGATAGACAAAGAAGCGTTTTCTGACTTTTACTTTTTTGAGTTTGACCGGAAGAAGGGCTACTTGGTTTTCGCGGTGGGCACTGCAGGTAGTTAAAACTGGGCAAGCGCTGCAATTTGGCGATACCGGTTTGCATTGCAAGGCACCAAATTCCATGATGGCTTGGTTGTGCAGCGCAGGGTTCTTTTGGTCGAGCAATTCTTTTGCCAACGCAGCAAAAATATGCTGCCCGTCTGTGGAGTTAATAGGAGCGTCAATGCCAAAATACCGACTCAAAACACGAAAAACATTGCCATCAATGACCGCATGAGGCAAATTATACGCAAAAGAAGCGATGGCTGCTGCTGTATACGGACCCACACCTTTGAGTTTTAATAAACCCTCGTAGGTATCCGGAAACACACCATTATAATCATGCGCAATTTGCTGCGCTGTAGCATGTAAATTTCGCCCTCGGCTGTAATAGCCCAGTCCTTGCCATAAATTGAGCACTTCTTGTTGAGATGCAGCTGCAAGTTGCAGTATATCAGTATAGTTATTTAGGAATCTTAGATAATAAGGCAGGCCTTGATCGACCCTTGTTTGCTGTAAAATAATTTCGCTCAACCATATAGCATAAGGGTCGTTGGTGTGTCTCCACGGCAAGTCTCTTTGGTGACTATTGTACCATTGCTGAAGTGCTTGTCGGAGTACCTGCATAATTTATTTTAGAAATTTTGTCCGAAAATTACGCATATATACTTTCTGTGGAGTATTTTTGCCCCCGCAATTAATCACCTAATCAATTAACACAGAGATATGACAAAAGCGGATATCGTTGCAAATATTGCAGAAGAAACCGGATTGGAAAGAGCAGAAGCACTTCGTGCAGTAGAAGCCTTTATGAACAACATCAAAGCTTCTATGGCTGACGGAAAAAACGTGTACCTACGTGGGTTTGGAAGTTTTGTGGTCAAGGAGCGTGCACAGAAAACAGGTCGCAACATCTCTAAGAACACTACCATCATCATTCCAGCACACAACATCCCATCTTTCAAGCCTTCGAAAACCTTTGTTGACGAGGTGAAGAACAAGGTTAAAGTAAAATAAGTTTTCTTTTTTTCTGAAATTTGTATTACCTTTGCACTCCCTTAACGGGGGTGCATTTTTTTTGTAACAAAGTACTAAACATATAACACCTTCTCATTATGCCAAGCGGTAAAAAAAGAAAAAGACATAAGATGGCGACGCACAAGCGTAAAAAAAGACTCAGAAAGAATCGCCACAAGAAGAAGAAATAATCCTTCTTTCATTTATGTAAACGCATAGAGAGCTCATTGATTTTTCTTTGAGCTTTCATTGTTTCATCCTATAAACAATTTCAAGTGAATTTAGAACTCGTTGTAGACGCCCGCTCAAACGGCGTCTGGATAGCATTGCTGCGCGACGGGAAGTTAATTGAGTTGCACGAAGATCGCGGCAACACTGACTTCTCTGTAGGCGACGTCTATCTCGGACGGGTACGTCGTGTTGCCAATGGCCTGAACGCGGCTTTCGTAGATGTCGGTTATGAAAAAGATGCATTCTTGCATTACCATGACCTCGGACCACAATACGTGTCTTTCTCCAAGTACGTAAAAGACAGCATCAACGGAAAGCAAAATGTTGCAGACCTCCAATACTTCAAACTAGAAAAAGAAATTTCCAAAGAAGGAAAGGTTTCAAATACCCTTTCTTCCTCTCAAGCTATCCTTGTTCAGGTAGCCAAAGAACCAATTTCCCAAAAAGGCCCACGCTTGAGCTCCGAAGTGACGCTCGCTGGCCGTTATCTAGTCCTTGTACCATTTTCCGAAAAAATTTCTGTGAGTCAAAAAATCAAGGATAGCGCCGAAAAGGAGCGCCTTAAAGACCTCATGGACCGCATCAAGCCCAAGAACTTTGGTGTCATTATTCGTACCGTTGCTGAAAACAAATCGACCGCCGACCTCGAGGCCGACCTCAGCAACCTTCTAGAAAAATGGCGCACACTCCATGCCAACCTTAAAGGTGCGCAGCCGCCTAAGCGCGTGCTCGGAGAACTCAACACCACCAATTCCATTTTGCGAGACCTCCTCAATGGAAACTTTACCAATATACATGTCAACGACGAAACCATGGCCCTTCAAATGAAGGACTACATTTCAGAAATTGCACCAGGCCGCGAAAAAATTGTCCGTCATTACGATAACCGCATCGGTATATTTGAACGTTTTGGCATCAATAAGCAAATCAAAACCTTGTTTGGTAAAAAAGTACCATTAGCTAGCGGTGGCTACCTCATCATTGAGCACACCGAAGCCATGCACGTTATCGACGTCAATAGCGGCAACCGCAAGGGCGCCGATGGCCAAGAATCCAATGCACTCGCTACCAATATCGAGGCGGCAGAAGAAGTAGCACGCGTTCTCCAATTGCGAGACATGGGCGGCATCATCTGCGTCGATTTCATCGATATGCACGAACGCGAGAATAACAAAATTCTCTTCGACAAAATGAAGGAATTCATGAAATCAGACCGTGCAAAGCACAACATGATTCCTCCTTCTAAGTTTGGCATTATCGAAATCACACGCCAACGCGTGCGTCCAGAAACCGACATCCAAACGCATGAAACTTGCCCTACCTGTAACGGAAGCGGCGAAGTACAGGCCAGTATTTTGTTTGCCGAAGAAATCGAGAACAACTTAGCTTACCTCATCAACGACCGCGGAATGCGTGGTGTAACCGTATTGGTGCACCCTTACCTAGAGGCTTTTTTCAAAAACGGACTCTGGAGCCGCCAGTTGCAATGGCTATTTAAATTCAAAACTTGGATTCCTGTGCGTGGCGTTACTGCACATCACTTACTGCAGTATACCTTCGTCGACAAAGAAAACAACGAAATACCGCTCTAAATGTCGGCCCCACGTGCCTACGACCTTACACAAATGCTTCAGAAATCTGAGGCATTTTGTGCTTATCAGGAGCGCTGTAGCCACGAAGTCATTGAGAAACTCAAGCGCATGGGCGCTGAAGACGGCGAAGTCCTACAAGTGCTCAACTCGCTGCTAGACAACAAATTTCTTGACGACACCCGTTTTGCCAAGGCGTATGCTGTAGGTAAGTTGCGCATCAAACATTGGGGTATTAATAAGATCAAACAAGGCCTCCAACTCAAGCGCCTAGACCGAGAATTAATTGCTGAAGCGCTTACCGCAATGTACAATGAAGAAAACTATTTTGGGATTCTTCAAGACGTAGCCAATAGAAAATGGCAAGAACTCCATAAAGAAAAAGACCCCTGGATGCGCAAGCAAAAGTTGTTTCGCTTCTTGGCATCCAGGGGTTTTAATTACGACGAATTTTCAGATCTGAAATTCGAATAAAACGTTTGATTTTAGTTTGGCTTGATGAGCATTCCTGCCCCTGTTGTCCAATTGGCAGGCCCGCCAGCTTCGTAGCCTTTGGATCCAATTTGAACTAAATTGGTTTTGCCGTCGCTCATTTTCTCTGGACGAACAAACCAACATGTTGGATAGCCACGCACAGCAAATTGTTGTTGGAGGGCGCGGTTTTGTGTTTTAATGGCTTCGCTTTGTGGTTTATTTTTCGGGAAGTCGAGCTCAACAAGAACAACGTTTTCTTTTGCCCAAGCTTCAAATTCAGGTGTTCTGAATACTTCATTTTGAAGGCGAACACACCAACCGCACCAATCAGAGCCAGTAAAAAACAACATCATTGGTTTGTTTTCTTTTTTGGCGATAGCGCTGGCTTCATTGATATCGGTGTGCCAAGTGAGGGCCGCTTTTTGTGCAAAACCGAGTTGAGCAACAACAAGCAAAGTAAATAGAGCGATAGTTTTCATTTGAATTTTTTTCTAAAGTTAATGATAAAGCGGCAATAGACAAAAACCGTGCTAAACTTCTCTTATGAGGGATATGAACAAATTTTTTTATATTCGTTTTCAAATTGCTAACCATGAAACTACAACTACTAGCCTTTTTTTCCTTTGTAAACCTATTGATTTTCGCGCAGCTACCTACTCAAACTGTGCGCGGAAAAGTATTCGACAGCGAGTCTAATTTCCCACTAGTTGGCGCCAAAATTGTCATTGTAGTCAATGGCCAAAAATATATGGCTGCAGCTGGGGCAGATGGAGATTTTGCGATTGCTAAGGTACCAGTAGGAAAACATCAATTAGATGCTTCTGCACCTTTTTACGATGCGCGAACGCTTACCGTTGAGGTGACGTCAGGTAGGGAGCTCATTGTTCAAATTCCGTTACAAGAAAAAGTATCACAACAACAAGACGTGCGGGTTGTGGGTCGCAAACAAGGAGAGGTACTCAACGAAATGGCAGTGCTCTCTGCCCAACAATTTAGCGTAGAAGAAACCAACCGTTATCCTGGCTCGCGCATGGACCCAGCGCGCATGGCATCCAACTTTGCCGGCGTAAATGGCGCCGATGACTCCCGCAATGATATCGTGGTGCGCGGTAACTCTCCGCTTGGTGTCATTTACCGTGTAGAAGGAATCGACATTCCTAATCCGAACCACTTTGCCATTTCTGGAACCTCAGGTGGCCCTGTTTCGCTATTGAACAACAAAATCTTAGGCAATTCTGACTTCTTTATGAGTGCCTTTCCTGCCGAATACGGCAATAGCTTGTCAGGCGTATTCGACCTCAAACTCAGAAGTGGCAACAGCAACCAACATGAATTTACCGGGCAATTCGGTTTGTTAGGTACGGAATTCTTAGCCGAAGGCCCACTCAGCAAAAACAGTAAGTCGAGCTATTTGGTCATGGGGCGTTACTCCACACTTACCATTTTCCAAGCTTTGAACATCAACTTGGGAACCGATGCGATTCCAAAATACTTTGATGGCGCTTTCAAATTCAATTGGATCCTCAAAAATGGCGGACAACTTTCGTTCTTCGGAATGGGAGGTGGTTCTGATATTGCCATTAAAATTTCTGATTTTACTGAATACACCGAAGATTTATACGGTGAAGGCGACCGCGACCAATATTTTGGGACCAGCATGATCACTTCTGGCTTGAACTATAAAAAGAGCTTGAGCGAGAAAACATTTATCACTTCAACGCTAGCATACAGCCAGGAAAATCAAAGAACACGTCATGAATATTTAAAGAATAGAAGATTGGACCCAACTGATTCATTGATCAAATACGATGAAAAATATTACATGATGGGTTACGGATTTCAGGTCCAGAAGGTGAGTGGTTATACAGCAATCAATCATAAAGTAAACAAGCAACATCTCATCAAAGCAGGTATAAGTTTTGATTTGATTTCTATGGACTTCAGGGATTCTTGCTTGTACGATTTGGACAGCGCAGCGCTCGGTTTTGAAACACGCTGGAACTACCAAGGAACAGCTGCTATAATTCAGCCTTTTGTGCAATGGAAATGGCGCATTTCAGACCACATGGATTTCACGGCCGGGGTTCACGCTCAGTATTTTACGCTTACCAATAGCATCAGCCCGTTTGAACCGCGCTTAGGTTGGAAATACCGCATGGACAAAGGTCAGGCCATTTTTGCGGGCGGTGGCTTGCACAGCATGATTCAGCCTTATTACACTTATGCTTATCAATATTTAGATGGCAAACCGGGTAATATGAATATGGATTTTTCGCGCAGTGCACATTCAGGCATTGGCTATGAGAAATCCTTTAATAAAGGTTTTAATATTAAAACAGAGGCTTATTATCAATACATATACAACATTCCGGTAACTGTTGCGCCGTCTTCTTTTTCAATGATTAACGTAGGTAGTGGTTTTTCTAGATTGTTTATGGATACTTTAGTAAATGACGGAACAGGTTATAATTACGGTTTGGAATTAACGGTTCAAAAGTATTTTGATAAATCCTTCTTTTTCTTATTTTCAGGGACGATCTATGATTCAAAGTACAGAGGTAGTGACAATATTCTTCGCAATACTTCTTATAACGGATCTTATGTTGTTAATTTCTTAGGAGGTAAAGAATTTAAAGTTGGCGAGCGCAGCATTATTGGCATTGGCGGAAAGGTTACTGCTGCAGGTGGCAAGCGCTATGGCATTGTAGATATTGAGGCTACAAACGCTTCTAAAGAAATTATCTTTCAGGATGAGGGCTTTAATGATTCAATCTTTAATGATTATTTCCGTGTCGATTTCAAAATTTCTTGGCGCAAGAATGCAGACCGCGTTACCCACGAGATCGGTTTAGACTTAGTCAATATTTTGGGCACGAAAAACTTATTAACGCTCGCCTACCGACCACCATTAAGTGATCAAGATTTTATCGATCAACAGAATGGAACGTTTTTGCCTTACTCACAGAAAACCCAATTGGGCTTCTTTCCTATATTCTATTACAAAATCGACTTTAGGGCCAGAACAAGATCTTGAAAGCTAAAGAACTAGGTCTACTCCTCGATAAGCAAGCCTATTCGGAGAGTAGCATGATCTTGCATTTTTATACGCTCGAGCGCGGTTTTCAGTCGTTTATTTTCAAAGGCGCGCTCAAGAAACGCAAGGCGCTCAACCAAATGGGTCTCTATGAAATCAATTATTTCAAAAGACCTGAATCTGACCTCGGAATTATCAATCAACTCGACTTCGCCTGGACCCCACAGGTCCTTTTTGAGCATCCGCAAAAGGTGTTGTTGGTTTTCTTCATGACAGACATTCTCCAGCAAACGCTGCGGCATCAAGGCCCCGACCCCAAGCTCTTTTATTTTATCCGCGATCAGTTGGTGCATTTAGAAACGACCGATGCAGAAAGGAAATTCCCGACGCAATTTTTAGCACAATACCTCATGCTCTTGGGTTATGCGCCGTTAGTGGAAGAAGAACAAGCTGCCATATTTGACTTGCAAAAGGGAAGTTTTTGTCAGGCTTCGCAAGGTGGCGCCACTTGTATTCAGGACCCAGCACTTGTACACTTTTTAAAGGCGCAATTTTGGCCACTACCAAATGAACTTCATGCAAATGCGCTACAATATAAAGAAGCTTTGCGCATCCTCATTCAGTACGCACAAATTCATTTGTCGGGTTTTGACCTCGACAAAACAATGGAAATTCTCCACGACACCCTCTACGATTAAGCGCTTTGTTTGTACTTAGCGTTTTCTGCCAAAAAAATCTTTGAGTAATTGGCTGCATTCGGCCTCCATCACGCCATTTTCTACAATTGTCGCCGGATGATACAAACTTGTACCCGTTGCACTCGCACCTCTTTTGGCATCTCGGGCCGCAAAAACGACGCGGTCTATCTGAGACCAATACAAAGCGCCCGCGCACATACAACAAGGCTCTAGGGTCACGAAAAGCGTGCATTCCTTGAGGTATTTAGCACCTAAATATTGCGCCGCAGCGGTAATCGCTTGGATTTCCGCATGGGCAGTAACGTCTGTGAGCTGTTCGGTGAGGTTATGGCCACGCGCAATAATTTGATTTTTGCAAACAATGACCGCGCCAACCGGCACTTCATCTGCGTCAAAAGCCTTTTGAGCCTCTAAAAAGGCTTGCTTCATGAAATATTCGTCGTTGAATGGACTCAGCATAGCGCAAGATTACAAACTTTCTGCTAATTTTCGCCCATGAATCTTTTAGACCTCTTTCTTTTTGCGCCGTTGGCTTATGGCGCTTATAAAGGATACAAACGCGGCCTGATCATGTCGTTGTTCATGTTGTTGGCCATTGTCGTGGGGCTTTATGCCGCTTTTCAACTCACCGATGTTGTCGTGGAATGGGGCATCAAGAACTTACACTGGGAAAAAACTACGCTCATGCCGCTCAGTTTTGTCGTCCTCTTCTTAGGAATTGGCGCCGGTATTTACTTTGCTGGCAAACTTCTTGAAACCGCGTTAAAGGTTGTGAAGCTCTCCATACTCAATAACCTAGCAGGGGCTCTGTTGGGCATCTTGCAATGGATGTATTTGGTGGGTACGATTCTACTTTTTGTACTGTCCAATGACCGCAAACAAAAACTCATCAGTTCGCAAACGCGTAACGCCTCCATAGCGATTCCGTTCTATACCGGGATGCTACAAAACACCTTGCCAAAGGCGAGTGAAACCATTTTATTTGAATCCTATTTAGAACAAGCTAAATCGCAAATCACAGATGAAAAAGAATAACATCAAGATAGTTTTATTTGGATTTTTATGTGTGTTTCTTTCGACTACACTTTTTGCAAATCCCGATTCTTTGTTTTATCCAAAAAAAAGAACACTAAAGTCGGGCCCCTATTTTGGCTTGCAAAGTGGGCGCTTCTATGCGCTTGAATACGGTTGGGAGCTGCAAAGAAAAACCCGCGAAGACCTCGTTCATTCGAACACAACAGCCGTACATCATGGCTTCAACGCATCGTATGACTTTTCTCGCTTGAATCCTATCTTGGGATACGACATCGGTTTTTGGAGCCGCACCGGCAATTTTGACCTCACATACGGGCTCAGCGCCGCGGTGCGTACCGACTTGAAACAGTTGCGTTTTGGGGTTTGCCCTAGTGTTGGCATTAAAGTTTGGCAATTGCATGTGCAAACGGGCATGTATGTGCTCGCTCCGTTTTATGCTTTAGACAATACCACCTTCAATTCAAATACTTTTTTTATCTCCGCTCGCTTTTTGGTGGTGAAGCATAAAAAAACAAAAGGGGCCAATTAGCCCCCTTTTAAATTTAAGTGCAATAAAGCTTATAAATCGAACTTGATGCCTTGTGCAAGCGGCAAGGAGTCAGAGTAGTTGATGGTGTTGGTCTGACGACGCATATAAACTTTCCAAGCATCTGAACCAGACTCGCGGCCACCACCTGTTTCTTTCTCTCCACCGAAAGCGCCACCAATTTCTGCACCAGAAGTACCGATATTGACGTTCGCAATTCCGCAGTCTGAACCAGCAGCACTTAAGAATGCTTCAGATTCTTTGAGATCGTTGGTCATGATCGCAGAAGAGAGCCCTTGTGGCACACCATTTTGGATGGCAATAGCTTCATGGACATCGCCTTTATATTTCATGACGTAAAGAATCGGTGCAAATGTTTCGTGCTGAACAATCGCAAAATGATTTTCTGCTTCAATAATACATGGCTTCACATAACAGCCCGACTCATAGCCAGGGCCGCTCAATACGCCTCCTTCTACCAAAACTTTTCCGCCTTCTTTTTGAGCGGCTTCAATGGCATGGAGGTAATTATTGACGGCATCTTGATCAATCAGCGGACCCACGTGGTTGTTTTGATCAAGTGGGTTGCCAATGCTCAATTGCTTGTATGCAGAAGTAAGTGCTTCAGTTACTTTATCGTAGATAGAAGCGTGAATGATGAGGCGGCGCGTAGATGTACAACGCTGACCTGCTGTGCCGACTGCACCAAATACGGCACCTGGCACCACCATTTTGAGGTCGGCACTTGGTGCAATGATGATGGCGTTGTTGCCTCCTAATTCTAATAAAGAACGGCCCAAACGCTGCCCAACTGCTGCCCCAACTGATTTACCCATGCGGGTAGAACCTGTAGCAGAAATTAAAGGTACGCGGGTATCGTTGGCCATGAGTTTGCCGATTTCGCCGTCGCCGATCACCAAACCAGATACGCCTTCAGGCACACCATTAGCAGCAAAAACTTCTTCGGTAATTCGTTGGCAAGCAATAGCGGTAAGTGGTGTTTTTTCAGATGGTTTCCAAACACAAACATCGCCACAAACCCAAGCAAGGGCGGTGTTCCAGTTCCAAACGGCTACAGGGAAGTTGAATGCAGAAATAATCCCAACAACACCGAGCGGATGATACTGCTCATACATGCGGTGACCAGGGCGCTCAGAGTGCATGGTAAGGCCGTAGAGCTGGCGAGACAAACCAACTGCGAAGTCGCAGATGTCGATCATTTCTTGTACTTCGCCTAAACCTTCTTGCAAAGACTTACCCATTTCGTAAGAAACGAGCTTGCCTAGTGGCTCTTTGTAAAAACGAATGCGCTCAGCCAACTGACGCACGATTTCGCCTCGTTTTGGAGCGGGAACTTTGCGCCATTCAACAAACGCAGCTTGTGCTTTTTCGATGACTTGATTGTATTCTGCGGCATTAGCCATAGTAACGTTGGCAATAACTTGTGCATCTACTGGAGATACGGAAGCGATGCTAGCGCCAGAGGTAGTAAGCCAGTTGGCGCCTGTAGAGGCACCGTTATTGTTTTCTTGGATGCCAAATTGGCCCAAGATGTCTTTGATTTCTGCTTGGAGTGACATAATGTGTTGATTTTAGGGCAAAGGTAGGGAATTTTTATTGTGTAACTTTGTAACATGAATGACCTTTCTCACGATCCTATTTGCGCGCTTGCAACCGCCAACGGCACTGGCGCAATTGCCGTTATCCGCGTGTCGGGCACCGGCGCAAAAGCACTCGTTTCAAAGACATTTTCCAAAGATTTGCAAGCACTACCCAGCCACACCGTTCACTTAGGCTGGATGCGCAGTGCAAGCGGCGAGCGCCTAGACGAAGTACTCGCTACACTCTTCGACAACGGCAAAAGTTTTACTGGCGAAGAAAGCGTAGAGCTCGCCTGCCATGGGTCGCCTTATATCCAGCAGTTGCTTTTGCAGCGCTTGGTCGAGGTGGGTTGCCGCATGGCCGAGCCTGGCGAATTCACAAAGCGGGCATTTTTGAATGGCCGTCTAGACCTCTCGCAGGCCGAAGCTGTGGCAGACCTCATTGCCGCGCAATCCAAACAAGCCCATCAGGTAGCCTTGCAACAATTGCGCGGCCGCTTTTCCTCGGAGCTGCAGCAACTCCGCGAACAACTCATCAACTTTGCGGCCCTTATCGAGCTAGAGCTCGACTTCGCCGAAGAAGATGTAGAGTTCGCCGACCGCAGCTCACTCAAGCAACTTGTTGCCGCAGTATTGCAAATGGTGCGCCGTTTAGCAGCTTCATTCGAGCTCGGCAATGCCATCAAGCAAGGCGTACCAGTTGCCATTGTGGGGGCGCCCAATACCGGCAAAAGCACCCTACTCAATCAGCTCCTCGGCGAAGAACGCGCCATTGTTTCCAACATTGCCGGCACCACCCGCGACGTCATCGAAGAAGTACTCAACATCGACGGCATCCAGTTTCGCCTCATCGACACCGCCGGCATCCGCCAAACCACCGAAACCATCGAAGCACTCGGCATCGAACGCTCCCAACAAAAAATCGAACAAGCCAAAATCGTCCTGTGCTTGGCCGACTCCGGCGACGCCTCCAATCTCCAGGAAACTATGGAGTGGGTGCAGACCTTGAAGACTTTACATCCGGATAAAATTATTTTGTTGATCCTGAATAAAGCAGATTTAAATACGACTGTTAATCTAAATAACCAAGAAGAAGTACTACAAATCAGTGCACTGAACGGAGAAGGCATTCTTGAACTCAAAAACAAACTGGTCCAACTCACCCTCGGCGACTTCAGCATCCAAGACGAAACGATCGTCTCCAACGCGCGCCACCACGCCGCCCTCGAACTCACCGCTGCCGCTCTCAACCGCGCCCAAGCAGGCCTCGACGGCCAAACCACCGCCGACTTCATCGCCATGGACATCCGCGAAGCCATGCGCCAATTGGGGCACATCACGGGTCAGATTGATGTGGATACGGATATACTAGGCACGATCTTCAGTAAGTTTTGTATCGGCAAATAAACGCCGATAAACAACGATAACAATCCATAACAAAAGATAACTGAAACCCTTGCTAGTCAAGGGTTTTTCGCGTTTTTAATTCAACTGACATTTTTCGACTTTTTTGGTGTTTTGCATCAGTTTTGTTGCTCATTTGTTGCTCGGATTTTTTGAGCAACAGCTCTGCAACAAATTCAGAACGTAATTTAAAGTATTTGCACCACCCTGCACCATGCTGCACCATTGTGCACCATGCTGAACCAAAACGAAAAAATTGAAATGACTGCTAGTAAACACCCTTTTCCCAAAATCTGTGTTTTTTGCCAAGAAGTATTTGTGGCAAGGAAAAGCACTACTCTTTATTGCTCAACCGCTTGTGCCTCGAGGGCTTATAAAGAGAACAAAAGACAGGCGAAAGTCCTGGAAAACAAAGAACAGATTAAAAGCAAATTGATTGCGCCTGTAATCCAAATTCAAGCAAGGGAGGTTTTGAGCGTGAATGAGGTGAGTTTGTTGCTCGGCGTGAGTCGTTGGACTGTTCAACGCATGCTTAAAGCCAATAAAATCCAAAGTTTTACCATAGGCGCTAGGCGCTTGATCCTCCGTGAAGAATTAGATAATCTTTTTAAATCCAAATAGTTATGAGAGTTACACTAAGAATGCGTCCGTTAAAGACGGGCCGAATCAGCCTTTATTTAGATCACTATCCGCCAATTGTGCATCCAGAAAGTGGCAAAATTACACGTTGGGAATACCTGGATATGTTTCTGTTTAACCCACCTCGGGATGAAATGGAGAAGCGTCACAACCGTGATGTTGAAACCTTGGCGCGTTCGATAGCCTCCACAAGGCAACTCGATAGATTAGCAGGAAAGTTTGGCATCAAGCGCAGCTCACAATTTGATGACTTCTTACCTTTCTATGAAAAGCAGGTAAACAAATGGATTGGTAATCCCAATACACATGGGGGTTGGGTTGCTTCGTATAAAACCTTTGTTCAGTTTTGTAATGGACAATGCAATTTTGGTGACATCACCCCACAGTTCATCAATGAGTACAAAGAATTCCTTCAGAAGAAAGCCACTCGCATCAACTCGCCAAAAATGCGCATTTCGGCTAATTCATGTTATACCTACTATAATAAGTTGCGGGCAACAGTACGTGAAGCCATGGTATTTGGCCATATGATTAGTAATCCGTTTGATGCAGTGAAGGGGATTCAACAACCGGAAACCTACCGAGAGTTTTTAACCAAAGAAGAATTGATCAAGCTCTATCATACGGATGCTGAGTCTGACTTGTTGAAGCGCACGTGTATGTTTTCTGCTTTAACAGGCTTGCGTTTGGGTGATGTCATTAAACTTAGAGGTGATCAGATTCAACATTCAGAAGGCATGGGCTATTTCATTCGCTTTACACAAAGCAAAACCAAAGGGATGGAGACTTTGCCTATTTCTGATGAGGCACTGAGTTTACTCGGTGATTTTGAAGTAAACCAGACTCCCATTTTTGGGGAGTATCAATTCCAACGAGACTATGCAAATTTGAACAGTTGGTTACTCAGAGCAGGTATCCGAAAGAAGATCACCTTTCATAATTTCCGCCATACGTTTGCGACCTTGCAGCTTGCGGAAGGAACCGATATCTATACCGTTTCAAAACTACTAGGGCACAAGCATATTCATACCACTCAAATTTATGGTAAGGTGATGGATACAACGAAAACAAAAGCCATGAAAAGCATCCAATTAGGCATTACAACTGACAACAAAAAACAAGAAAACGAATAATTGGCAGTGACAAAGTGTCAGATAATCAGCGCAATACGAACTCGAACCTAAGTTTCTCGATTTTGCGCAGTTCTATGATTTACTACGCAATTTGACACACCCTGACATATTTTGACACTGAAAGCATGCGGAGATTTTAGCACTATGAACCCTCAAAGAATCGATAAATAAAACACAGAAACAAAAAGTATTGGCACGGTCTTTTTTTTGATGAAGGGTGAGTAAACAAATCTATATGAAAGAAAGTATTACTCATTTACAAGCATTCATCACAGAGTTGGTGAATGAAGCTGTTCAAACAGCATTAGAACAGCATCAAGAAACGTCAGTTACAGAACTGGCAGAGAACAATCAAAAAGCAGAAGTACTCAATGCCACCCAGGCTGCGGAATTTCTGCATATTGCCAAACAGACTTTATACTCCATGACGAGTAGAAGAAAGATCCCGTTCTACAAGAATGGAAAGAAGATTCTATTTCGAAGAGGCGATTTAGAAGAATGGCTCAATGCTGGAAAGCACGAGCAAGAGAAAAATAT
>CANHSA010000032.1 GCA_947463345.1 Flavobacteriales bacterium | reverse complement strand
GTTGGCCCCATGACAATTGCTTCTTTGATGATGAATACACTCAAGGCCATGGAACTCAAAGGCAAATAAAATGCAAGAATTTCAGATCAACGGCCCCTACATCGAACTCATTGGCTTACTCAAGGCACTTGGCATTGCCGAAACTGGCGGGCATGCCAAAGCCATTGTAGAAGAAGGTTACGTACTCAGAAATGGAGAAGTTGAGCTGCGCAAGCGCGCCAAACTCATTAGTGGCGACCTCATCGAAATAGACGAACTACAGATCAAATTGATCTAATTCAGACTTACTTCAATCCATTTTTAGAACCTATTTGATTGTTCTGAAATCCTGACCTGACTCTAAGCGCATTAATGCCGCGTAAATGAGTCGGATGCAATTTTCTACGTCTTCTTTTTGAACCATTTCTACGGTGGTGTGCATGTAGCGCAAAGGCAGCGAGATGAGCGCTGAGCTCACTCCTTCATTGGAATAAGCAAAAGCGTCGGTGTCTGTACCTGTAGAGCGTGAAACTGCCGCGCGTTGAAAAGGAATTTTTTCTGCGTTGGCAGCGTCAATAATGAAACGCAGCAAGTTATTTTGAACAGCTGGGCCGTAGGTAAGTACCGGGCCTTTTCCGCTTTGTTGGTCGCCATTTTCAATTTTATCGACCATTGGCGTGGCGGTGTCGTGGCACACATCGGTGATGATCGCTACATCTGGCTTGATGCGATGAGCCATCATTTCGGCGCCGCGCAAACCGATTTCTTCTTGAACTGAATTGACGATATACAGGCTAAATGGCAGTTTTTTCTTCTGCTCCTTGAGCAAGCGCGCTACCTCGGCAATCATGAAACCTCCCACGCGGTTGTCTAGCGCGCGACCAACGTATTTGTTGTTGAGCACCATGAATTCATCTTCAAAAGTAGCCACACAACCGACGTGAATACCGAGCGCCTCGACTTCTTCTTTAGACGCACAACCGCAATCGAGAAAGATGTTTTTCATGCTTGGCGTTTCCTCTTTTTGTTGGCGCATATGAATTGCTGGCCAACCAAAAACTGCCTTCACAGGGCCATTGTCGGTATGGATATTGACGCGCTTAGAAGGCGCAATCATGTGGTCTGAACCACCGTTGCGACGCAAATAAATAAAGCCATCTTTGGTGATGTAATGCACAAACCAAGAAATTTCGTCGGCGTGCGCTTCAATGACTACTTTAAATGGCTGTCCAGGATTGATGATGGCGGCTGCTGAACCATAGGCATCGGTGATGTATTCGTCTGTAAAGGGCTTGATGTAGTCTAGCCACATTTGCTGACCAGAGGTTTCAAAACCCGTAGGGCTGGCATTATTAAGGTATGCTTCTAGAAATTTTTCTGATTTCGGTGTGATGATTTTTTTCATGTTTTATCTAATGAGCGTAACGTTTCCTTTGATGATGTTTTCTAAGCCGCCAACGCAGGTAGCTTGCAAGTAGTAGTCGTAGACATCGGGGTCGAGGAGTTTGCCGCGTAAGGTGCCATCCCAACCTTCTGCAAGATTGGTGGTTTCCCATACAAGCTCGCCCCAGCGGTCGTAAACTCTGAATACAAAACTTTCAATGAAGGGTCCCCTCACATAAAGTTTGTCGTTGTTGCCATCTTTATTGGGCGAAAACGCATTCGGAATAAAAACAAAAGGCGAAGCACAAATGCTGTCGTATACTTTGATCAGAACGGTATCTGATCCACTGCACAAACCATCCGAAACTGTTAAAGTAAACAGCGTTGTTTCTTCAAGAGTAGCCTGTGGATTGGAAATAATGGCGTTTGAAAGCCCGGTTGTGGGCGTCCAGGAATAAGTGAAGGCTCCGATAGGAACACCGGTAAGCTGCGTACTTGTATTTGGTAAAATAATATACGGATTTGCACTTGCCACTACTGACAGCGGATTGAGTGGTGAAACATTGACAAAAATGGAATCTTGTAATACACAATTTTGCGCTGTCAAGACCTCCACATAAACATACTGGCTGTTAGCTAAAGACACATTTGCCGTTGGTAAAGTACTAGAACCTGAAATAATATTGACAGGGCTCCATTGGATGCTTTGCGCGTTGGCAGCACCTGTTAGCGTTAAATTGAACGGCGCTAGTGTACACACCAAATTGGGTCCCGAAATGGTGATGGAGTCAGCCGCAATACTCACCTGAAGGCTGTCTATAGCTGAACAATAAGCGGAGGATACTTGAACGTAATACCAACCGGTTTGCGGATCGAGGAGCTCTAGATTTGGGTTGTTATTAAGGTTGAGCGTGTCTTGAAATTGTCCTGAACTCGACCAAATGAGCGATGAAGGCGCACCACTTACAACCGGAATAAGGGTGGTATCTGTGGAGGTACACAGGAAGATATCTGCAGGAGCCACCACATTGAGCGTGGGGCCAACGGTAATTTGAAGACTCGTTTGATCTGTGCCCAAGCAAATGGAATCGGCAATGGTAAGGGTAATTTGATAAGTCCCGGGCTGCGTATAAACAATACTTGGTTCAAAATTGGTGCTATCCAAAGTGCCGTTTCCAAAATCCCATACATAAGAACTTGTGAGTGTTGAAGAGTTGTTGAGCACAACGCTCAGCGGGGCACAACCTATGGTGTCCGAGCTTGTAAAGGAGGCATTGAGTGGGATGTCAAAAGCCACAAAAACGGAATCTGTCGCGCTGCAAAAACCGTTGCTGACCTGGCAAAAATACCAACCACCTTGTACAACTACAATACTTGAATCTTGCAGCGCATTGAGCGGATTTGAAAGGTTGTTTTGTTGTGACCAAATAAATTGATTTGCAGTTCCTTGAGTTGCTGCAATCAATGTAAAAGGCAAAGAACTACACAGACTAATTGTGTCGTTCAAGTTGAGTATAATGGAGTCCAATACGAGAATTTGAATTTGAGCGGTATCGGTAATGAGACACACGCTATCTGTAACGTACAACAACACCTCGTAAATTCCTGGATTGGTGTACACTACAGTAGGATTGAATACTACACTGGTGGTATCGCCGTTGCCGAAGTTCCAGAGGTAGGAGTCCCACTGGGCAGAGGTATTCTGAAAATTGACGCTGAGGTCTTCGCAACCTTGGACGTTTGAACTGGTGAATTCGGCTGTCGGAATCAGCTGAAAATCAAACTTAAAGACCAAGTTATTGCAATTGGAACTATTATTGGTGTTGGACCACACCCCTTGCGAAGTTGGAAAGTCAGAGTGCCCGCCACAACCCCCACAAACCGATTGGTAAACCACACCATTTTTATCAAAACGAGAAGTGCCGCCATCGACGTGTTCTTGCGCAATGGCTCCGCCGAGATAAGATCCGTAAAGCAAACCATTGAAGTTATTCTGGATCACCATCAGGTAAAAGTCAAAACCTGAAGTGCTGGACTGAAAGGCATTGGCAGAAATTGGCATCCCACTCAAAGGGGTTGACTGTAAAATATTTGCTCCCCAGCCCGAGATATAGACATTGCCACAAATGTCCACAAGAAAAGCTGCAGGCGAGATATTGATCTGACTATTGCCATTTCCGATGACAGTGGAGGCTAAATTGGTAGTGAGGGCGGCATTGAGCTTCAGAACAAACTGACTACTCCCTGGATTGCTATACGGCGCGTTGTTAACGACAAAACCTCCGCCAACGGCCTGCCCCAATAGGAACACTTGGTTATTGCGGTCGATTTCCACAAAAAATACTTGGTCATAATTAGAGGTGCCCACGTAGCTGGCCTTCTGAATGGCAGTTCCTGCAGCATTGAGTTTAACGACATAACCATCGGTTTTACCGCCGTTATAAGTACTCTGATAAGCGCCTGTTGTTCCGGAAAGATTAGTTGAACCTGTACCACCCGCAAACACGATAGCACCAAGGGTATCTGTTTTGATTGAATAAGCGGCGTCGTCTTTGTTGCCGCCATAAAAAGAGGAAAATTCAAGTGCTGAAAAAGAAGGGTTCAAACGGAAAACTACGGCATCTTGCCCCGTGCCCTTAGACGGTTGAAAAGGACTCTGAAGCGGGAAGTTGGCAGAGCGCGTACAACTTGCCACCAACACAGAGCCGTTTTCGTCTAAATATATTTCTCCTCTAAATTGATCGCCATAATTTGTTGTGAGTGAATCATATGCCGCAACAGAATTATAAGGAAGACCTAATGCACGATAGTTGACGCCATCATTAGAGGAACCACCCACATAAGTACTTGCCAAAAGATTTTGCCCATTTGCACTGAGCTTTGATACAAAGAGATCAGAACCCTGTGTACCAAAATAGATGCCGTTGTAAAAGAAATTGGTGTTTGCGGTTCCGCCGGCGTGTGTTGCCTGCAAGGCCCCGGCCGTAACGGGAAAATCTAGACTTGACGTAGCGCCAAAGAGATAAAGGTTGTTGAGTGAGTCACAGATGAGGCTATGCGCCGTTTCAGTGCCTTGTAGGTTGTCGCCGCCACCCAAGAAACTGGACCAAAGGATAGTGCTCCCGTTGGGTGCAAAACGAGTCATGAATACATCGGTTATGCCGTAAGCTCCGGCAATTGAAGTGAAATTTGAGTTGACATCGAAACTCGCCAAACTAGGCAACGGAAAATTGTTACCGTAGACAACGCCTGCTGAATAGGCGGAGCCATCATTGCCATAAGTGGCCGTCATGCCGAAGTTGTCTGATATAGCGCCATTATAAGTGGCAAAAACTAAAATGGGATCGATCACTAACGGATAATTTGGGTCGTAGGTGCCAAGCTCATATTGAAAAACGCCGTCATTTGTTGCGCGATAAGTGCAATTGATCTCTTTTCGGTGCCCATTGATTTCTTGATAGGCATAAGGGCGTTCTTCTCGGATTTCACCAATTGTTGTTTTCAAGTACAAAGCGCCTTTTTTGATGCTGACCACTTGAGCTCCGGTATATTGCCATTGAATTTGATTGACTTGGGCACCTGGCGAAACTTCAAAAGCGTATTTGTAGTGCCCGTTCTCATTTTGCCATTTCAATTGGATGCCCGGATAATAATTATCATAGTATACCTCCTCAAAAGCCGAAACTTCGCTGGCCCATTTGTTTTGATCTTTACCCAAGAAAAAATTGTAGGTATGTGGGCGAGGTTCATGACCACTTATGGAAGTATTGGGGTTCATGCCAATAAAGCGCTGCTCAATAAGATTTGACGGAATGGTTGGGTTGTCTAGTTGGAGCTGTTCGTGATGCGCCTTTTCTAAGGCTGAATAGTCGGTGAGTTGATACAAAAAACGATCGGTGCCCATCCAGATTTTAGCTGCGCCTTCTTTGGCCAAAAATTGAACATCGGAAGGCCATTGCCCTTTGTTCTGAACAAATTCTTGACCCTGAAATTGCGCATGAAGCGGCAAGCCAAAGAACAGGCCCATGACACAAAAACATAAAATCCGAAACAAGGTCAACTTCATCCTCGCTAAGTTAAGCATTTCGACTAATTTTGTACGAAGCATTTCTATATGAATCCATCAGAAAATAAAATCTGTTCACTTCTCGGCATAAAGTACCCCCTCATTCAAGGCGGCATGATCTGGTGTGCAGGTTGGGAACTCGCTGCGGCGGTGTCTAACGCTGGAGGGCTTGGCCTTTTAGGCGCTGGCTCAATGTATCCGGAAGTCCTAGACGAACAAATTGCAAAGTGCAAAGCCGCTACCAACAAACCTTTTGGTGTCAATTTGCCCCTGCTCTACCCAAATATTGAGGCGCATATTGCCACGATCATCAAGCACAAAGTTCCGATCGTTTTTACCAGTGCTGGCAACCCCAAAACCTGGACCGAAACCCTGCACAAAGAGGGCATTAAAGTAGTACATGTAGTTTCGAGCGTCAAGTTTGCGCTCAAGGCCGAAGCCGCCGGCGTCGATGCAGTTGTTGCTGAAGGTTTTGAGGCCGGCGGCCACAACGGTCGCGACGAAACCACCACGCTTTGCCTGATCCCAATGGTGCGCAAAGCAATTGGCATACCGCTCATTGCTGCAGGTGGCATCGGCGACGGACGCGCCATGCTGGCCGTCATGAATTTAGGCGCCGATGGCGCCCAAGTGGGCAGCCGTTTTGTAGCATCTGTAGAATCCAGCGCCCACGCCAACTTTAAAAATGCCGTCATCGAGAGCCAAGAAGGCGACACTTTGCTCACGCTCAAAGAACTCACGCCTGTGCGTTTGTTGCGCAATCCGTTTTTTGAGGAGCTCATGGCTGCCTATCAAAACGGGGCGAGCGCCGAGGCGCTCGCCACCCTACTCGGCCGAGGCCGCGCCAAAAAAGGCATGTTCGAGGGCGACCTCCATGCCGGAGAACTCGAAATTGGGCAAATTGCCGGCAATTTCGAGTCCATTATGCCCGCTGGCGCCATTGTACAAGAATTCATCACCGATTTCAATGCTGCTTTGGCAGCTCAAACTGCTTTTCAACTATGATCCACTTCGAGCGTTTTACCCTAGACAACGGCTTGCGGGTCTTGTTCCACAAAGAACCTGCTACGCCAATGGCGGTAGTCAATTTGGTGTACGACGTCGGTGCGCGCGACGAAAACCCTGCCCAAACTGGTTTTGCCCACCTTTTTGAGCACCTCATGTTCGGCGGCTCTGTGCACATCCCAGATTTCGATGCGCCTTTGCAAGCGGCTGGTGGCCAAAGCAATGCTTTTACGAGCAACGACATCACCAACTATTACGATGTATTGCCCGCACACAACCTCGACACCGCACTTTGGCTCGAAAGCGACCGCATGCTTTCGTTGGCCTTTACGCCCAAAAGCTTAGAAGTGCAGCGCCAAGTTGTCATTGAAGAATTCAAGCAGCGTTACCTCAATCAGCCCTACGGCGATGCTTGGTTGCAATTGCGCCCGCTCGCTTATCAAAAACACCCGTATCGTTGGGCCACCATCGGCAAAAACATCAAGCACATCGCCGATGCCACCATGGACGACGTCCGCGCTTTTTTTCAAAAACATTATCATCCCGGCAACGCTGTGCTGTGCATTGTTGGCAATTTTGAATTAGCCGACATTCAACAAAAAGTGCAGCATTATTTTGGCGACATTCCAGCCCAAACTAAAATAGCGCGCCAACTGCCGCAAGAACCCACTCAAAAACGCTTCAGACAAAAGGTGATTTCCCGCAAAGTTCCAGCCGATTCCTTTTACTACGCTTTTCAAATGGGCAAACGCCTAGACAACGACTACTACCTTGCCGACCTCCTCTCAGACCACATCGGCAACGAGAAAACCGGCTTGCTTTTTACAGAATTACAGCGCAAAAAACGCTTGGTTTCTGAAATTACAGCTTACATCACGGGTTCTATCGACAACGGTTTGTTTGTCATCACAGGAAAAATCAATCCGAACCGCACTTTAATGGAACTTGACGACGCACTGTGGCCCCTACTTGAAAAATACAAAGCCAAAAAAATGAGCAAGCCTGCGCTGCAGCAACTCATTTTAAAACTACAAACGGCCAAAGCTTTTCAAGACCAAGGGCTACTGAGCCGCGCCATGAACCTCAGCTTTTTTGAGCTCCTTGGCGATGCAGCGCTCATCAATCAAGAAAGCGCGCGTTTTTCAAGTATCCAGACTGCAGATCTTCAAATCTATGCCCAACAACTCTTCGATAAAGATCGTTGTGCGTTGTTGCAAATTCAAGCTCAATTACCATGACACAACAAACCCTCCCTACTGTGCTTGATAGAAACATTGCACCCCAATTGCGACCCATCAACCACATCGCGTTTGTGGCACCCGCCATTTACAACTTGAAAAATGGAGCAAAGCTCTTTTGGCGCAATGGCCTTCAAAATGAAACCAGCAAAATTGAGCTGCATTTTGCCGCAGGCTCGGCCACCGGTGATCCGCTTACGGCTTCGTTATGTGCAGGCCTTTTGATCAATGGTACCGCACAAAAAACAGCCAAGCAAATCCAAAAAGCACTCGATGCAGTGGGCGCCTATTACGACGTCTCTCTCAGTCAAGAAACAACAGTTGTAACACTTTATGCACTCAAGGACCAACTCCTCAAAGCGTATCAAATTTTTCATGAAAGCCTTTTTGGGGCTACCTTCCCTCCCAAAGAACTGCAAGAGCTCGTGCACGAACGCAGCCAAAAATTCAAGATTCAGCAACAAAAAGTGAGTTTTTTGGCACAGCGCTTTTTCCAGCGCAGTCTTTTTGCTGGGTCTGTCTATGCACAGCAAATTCAACTAGAAGACTTCCAAAACGCAGACCGCACAGCGATCCAAGCTTTTCACGAGCAACATTACCTCAAAGGGCTTAAAAAAGTTTTCCTGATAGGTGATGTCTCAGAAGACACCCTCGGTTCTTTTCAGGATTTACTGAATCTCTTCGAAAGCAACACCAAAGAACGCAAGCCTTTTGAATGGCAACCTGAAGCAGGTGCTACGCACATTGAACAAGAAGGCGCTTTGCAAAGTGCCGTGCGCATTGGCCGACCACTCTTTAACAAAACGCATCCGGACTTCTGTGCTTTTAGTGTGCTGAACACCATTCTAGGCGACTACTTTGGCAGCCGCCTCATGAGCAATATCCGCGAAGACAAAGGCTACACTTATGGCATCGGTTCACATATCGTAGAAAACAACAATTTCGGGTATTTCGTGATTGGTACAGAGGTTGGCGTACAAACCAGGACAGCTACTTTTATTGAAATTCAAAAAGAATTCGAGCGCCTCCAAACCGAACTTGTTACAGACGCCGAACTCGAACTCGTGAAAAGTTACCTTATGGGGCAATTGCTCAAAAGTGCCGACGGCCCATATGCCATGCTCGACCTCTTTGCCAATGTAGAAACGCTTGGCCTTGACCTCAGCTTCTACGACCGTTATATCGCTGAAATCAAAGCGGTTGACGCCCAAAAACTTCAAGCATTGGCACAGCGCTACCTCAATTGGGACCAAATGCTGATTATTTCAGCAGGATAGCAACCTTTAAAAGGCTTTGACGTTATACTAAATAAGTAAAAAATACGTTATTCAACGGATGTTCAGAGCACTTATTGTACTGGTATTTCTACAAACAGCTTTTTCAAGTTTGGCCTCTCATGTCATGGGGGGTGAAATCACCTACAAACATATAGGCAATGGCAACTATCAATTCGAACTTGTTTTTTACCGCGATTGCAACGGAGCCGACGTCAATGCCGTTTCCGAAACACTCCGCGTCTGGAACCACCCAAGCCTTAATGCCATACCGCTCTTATTTGTACAGCGCCAAGACCTTTCTCCTAGTTGTACTCAAGTACCTGGCGGTGCCGGTCCTTTGCTGTGTGGCACTGGCAACAACGGCGGAAACGGCATCGGTGCCATTGAAAAAGTCATTTACCGCAGTGCACCAATAGCACTTAGTGGCACCCCACCCGCACAAGGTTGGGCTTTTACCTATGAAAATTTCTCGCGCAGTGGCGCGCTCACCAATCTCAGTAATCCGTCCACTTACGGCATCACGCTTGTGGCCAAAATTTTCAATCTGTCGCAACCCGACGACGCGCCTGTCTTTAACGAAGATCCTAACTTTGTGAGTTGTGCGGGGCTACCGTATCAATACAACGCGGCGGTCAATGACCCCAACCTAGACTCCCTTCACTTTGAATTTGGCGTTCCTTACGACCACTTTCCATTGGGCGCCTACAACCCGCCGAGCAACCCCGCTCCTATTCCGTTCAATAGTAATTTTAGTTACCTCAGCCCAACCCCTGGCCCAGCCATTAATGCCAGCAATGTAGCTGCGGTACTCAATCCGTTGAATGGCAACCTAACTTTCAACAGCTTCACAATTGGCAATTATGCGCTAAAAATTGTAGTGAAGGCGTATCGCAGCGGCATCCTTATTTCCGAAACCGAACGAGAAATACAACTTGTGCTGCAGCCCTGCAACAGTAGTAATTTTCCGCCGGTCATTGCGCCACCCTTTGCTGGGGGCAGCTCTTACGAACTTACGGTCAATGCCGGGGACCTCATTAACTTCGATATACTCATCACGGACCCCGACACCCAAATCAATGGTAGCCCACAAAACATTACCTTAGAAGGCAATTTACCTTGTTCGGTTGGCCCTTGTCCTAGTTTGAATGTCGCACTTCCCTTTACAGCAGCTGCACAAATTCAAGTACAGTTTACTTGGCAAACAACTTGCGATCATATTTTAGACGGGCAAGGTCAAGCGCAGAGCCAAAAAACGTATCATTTTGTTTTCAAAGCAAGCGACGACGTTTGCCCGGTGCCGCAGGTGCAGTATGCCACCATTACTATTCACGTACTGAATTCAGGCATCATTGCTGCTCCGGATATCGCTTGCATCCAGACCAACAACGCCAATGAACTCACCATCAATTGGCCATCGATCAATTCAGGAAGTACCTCCGGATTTAGCGCTTTTCAATTGTATTCCCTCCAAAATGGTTTATTATACGACACTTTAAATGTGAATGCCACCAATATGACCATTCCACCTATTTGGAGTAGCCACGATTTCTACGTTGTGGTGGCTTCGGGTTGCGGTGGCACTTTCTTGACTTATTCTGATACCGTAAAGAATATCTTTCTGACACTCAACAACCCCAACAACGGGACGGCCGTGCTCAACTGGAACAAACCTAAAGCCACGCCCTCACCACTTTACAACAGCTACTATTACATCTACCGCGAATACCCCACCAATTTCTTTAATTTCTTGGATAGTGTGCCGTACAACCAAACCACCTACACAGACACCATTGACCTCTGCAATGAATACTTGCGCTACCGCGTCAATTTGAAAACCAGCACCTGCAACTTCAACTCCAACCGACCTGGCGATTCGCTCACCGACATGATGACGCCTTTTATTCCGGTACTTTCCAGCGTTGGTTTTGACACCAGCACCCAACAAATACAGGTGCAATGGAATGTCAATGCAGCACCAGACACCTACGGTTATGTCGTGTATACTTTTGATGCAAATGGCTTTTTAATCGAACTCGACACCGTCTATGGGCAAAACAACACCTCCTATTGGCACAGCGTGCCGTTCAACGGCGGCCCTTACACCTACACCGTAGCTGCTTTTGACTCCTGCTTTACCTCCAACAACCCGCCTTCATTTCAGACTTCGGCCAAAGCCAACCTCCATACTTCTATTCAAGTGAGTTATCTTATCGACATGTGTCCGCAGCGCGTAGATTTGACCTGGAGTAAGTACGGCGGAAACGCCGTTCAGAGCTATGAAGTATGGAGCAAGTACAACAACACCTGGACGCTATTACAGACAACCAATGACACGACAGCGAGCGTAAATCTGCTCAAAAACGAAAGTTATTGCCTGTATATCAAAGCGAACCTACAGAATGGTTTTGCTGCGTTTTCGAACCCTTTGTGTTTTGTCATGCCTCAGCCAACTCCGCCAAGCTTTCATTATTTCAGCGTTGCGAGTGTCTTAGATGGCGACATCGAGCTCAAGGCTTGGGTAGACCAAAGCGTAGGCATCACCAGCGTGCTTTTTGAAAGAAAAGATACAAATGGCGTTTACCAAAGCATCGGTGAAGGGCCTATTTTAAACAATACCGCTTATTTTCTAGACGAAGATGTAGACACCGATTGGGGCCCCTGGACCTACCGCAGTGTTTATCTAGACAGCTGTGGCAACCCAGGTGCCTACGCCAATGAAAACACCACTATTTTTGTACAAGGCAGCGCCGATCAGTACAACATGATCAATACGCTGTCCTGGACGCCTTACACCCAATTTGCCGGAGCCATTGCCAACTATCAAGTATTCAGAAACGCCTACGGAACCTGGGAAACCATTCCCGTTCAGGTGCTACCCGACGGCAGTTATGACCTCACCGACGACGTTTCGCAATTGCGCAACAAAGGCGAAGTATGCTACAAAGTGATGGCATTAGAAAACCTGAATCAATTTGGTTTGATAGACAGCAGTTATTCCAATGAATTTTGCCTGACATACGACCCTCTCATGTTTGTGCCCAACGCGTTTACACCTGATGGCCTCAACCCTATTTTTTTACCGGTGGTACAAAACGTAGATCCTGAAAAATATACGTTTAGCATCATTGACCGCTGGGGCAAAATTGTTTTCGAAACCAATGACCCTGCTGCAGGTTGGGACGGCAACATCAGTAGCTCTGGCCTACCAGCCACCAACGACGTTTTTCAGTACCGCATTGAACTGATCATCAACAAAACTGACGCTATCGTCAAGCAAGGCTACGTGACACTCATCCGATGAATTTAGACCGCATTCTTGTCATTCAAACTGCTTTTCTAGGTGATGTTATTCTGGCCTCACCCGTCTGGGAAAACCTACATGCTGCATATCCGCATGCACAAATCGATGTAGTTGTCAAGAAAGGAAATGAAAGCCTACTTACTTCGCATCCGTTCTTGCACCAAGTTTTTATTTTCGATAAAAGTCACAAAGTAAAGAACCTCTGGAATTTAGGTAAAACCTTGCGTTCACACCAATACGACCTCGTCATCAATCTGCAAAGATTTGCGAGTTCTGGCATCCTCACCGTTTTCGCTAGAGGAAAAGAAACTAGAGGTTTTGAAAAAAATCCGTTGTCTTTTTTGTTCACCAAGAAGTTCAAGCACGACATGAAGCCTAATTGGCATGAGGTGGATCGCAATTTAAGTCTGATTTCAGACTTGGTTACTGCGCCTATCCGGCGACCTCAGTTGTATCCAAGTAAAGAAGATTTGAATTCAATTCAAATTTATCAAGAAGTTCCGTATTACTGTTTGGCACCCACAAGTGTTTGGTTCACCAAGCAAGCGCCTCAAGAAATCTGGATGAAATTAATAGACAAGTTGGGAGCGGCCAATGCTCAAATTTATCTTTTAGGAGCACCTTCTGACCGCGCTTACCTCGATGAAATTGTAAAAAATACAAGAACCCCACAAGTCATCAATTTAGCTGGTCAGTTATCGCTTTTGCAATCAGCCGCTCTTATGGCTGGCGCCAAACACAATTATGTCAATGATTCTGGCCCCTTGCATTTGGCTTCGGCTACCAATGCACCCGTGAGCGCATTCTTTTGCTCAACAGTTCCTGAGTTTGGTTTTGGACCGCTTTCAGAAAATGCCTCTATTATAGAAGTAAAAGACCTGGACTGTCGCCCTTGTGGTTTGCATGGTCACAAAGCATGCCCGAAAGGGCATTTTAAGTGTGGGAAAGACCTCAAACTCTAACTTACTTCCACTTGTTGACCGCGAACATCAGTGATGATTCTTCCGTTGTCAAAAACCAACTGGCCATTGACAAAGGTCAATTCGATAGAGGAAGAAAAAGTATGACCTTCAAAGACCGACCAACCACACTTGGAATGCAGGTTCTCCTTTGTTACGGCGTACGGTTTATCAATATCTACTAATACTAAATCGGCAAAATAACCCTCTTTGATGAAGCCGCGCTCCTTGATACCATAAAAAAGCGCTGGGTTTTCGGCTGTTTTCTCGACTACTTTCTCTAAACTTAAAAAACCAGCATCAACCAAACTCAAGAGCATTTGCAGGAGGTGCTGCACCATTGGCCCGCCTGATTTGGATTGCATGTAGGGCTGTTGTTTTTCCTCTAGGGTATGCGGAGAATGGTCGGTAGTAATGAAATCGATGTAATTCTCGTTGAGTGCTTTGATGAGACCAAGTTTGTCGGCTTTGGTTTTGATCGAAGGATTGTACTTGATGAGCGGCCCAAAAGTTTGGTAATCTTCTAGTGAAAAATAAAGATGTGGAATACTTACCTCGCAGGTCTGCCGCTTTTGAACTAGAGGAAGGTCTTTATCGAACAACAAAGCCTCTTTATAGGTGGTGAGGTGCAGAATATGCAACCTTGAATTTGATTTTTTTGCTAAATCAAGACTCCTTTTTGTGGCCACATAACACGCTTCCTCCGAGCGAATCTGGGCATGCGCTTCTATTGGAATATCGCGACCGTACTTCTTGGTATATGCTTCTTCACCTTGTTCAATAAGGGCAGAATCTTCGCTGTGAATGGCTACAATTCGATCTGTTTGCTTCCAGATTTGTTCAAATGCCTCCGGATGATCGGCTAGCAATTGGTTTGCACCAGAAAAATATAGACCGTCGTCTGTGAGGGCAACAAATTTTTTGTCCTCTAGATTGTAGTCTTTGAGTAAATCGAGGTTGCTGGCAGAAACACCAAGAAAGACACCATAATTGCAGTAAGCATTTGCTTTGGCGATGTCTAATTTCTCTTGTACCAATTCTGGGCTGAGTGTAGCCGGATCGGTATTGGGCATGTCAAAAACGGTGGTCACGCCGCCTGCAACAGCCGCGGCGCTTTCCGTTGCCCAAGTAGCCTTATGGGTGAGTCCTGGCTCTCTGAAATGTACGTGTGTATCAATGAGGCCAGGAAACAAGTATTTCCCTTTCGCTTCGATGCAAGTTTCATCGGGCTTAGGTTCTAAATGACTCGAAATTTCGACAAAGCGACCGCCAAAAATGCGTACATCTTTGGTTTCAATACCCGCAGAGGTCACGACATTTGCTTGTCGGATTAAATAGGCACCCTTTTTCATTTGATTTGATTTGAACTAACGCTCTTGAGCATAAATAACGAAACAATAATAGATAGCGCGGCAAGTATAGAAGACCACCATGCAGTCTGATTGAGGACAGAAAGCAGCATGGTTCCGACAAGTAAAACAAATGCAATGCGCATCCTTATGTTCTTATTGCCCTTGACCTAAAGAATAAGCCGCTTTGCCATCAAATGCATACAGATTTTCAGTTTTCACAACGTCAATCCCTGCACTTTCTGCTGCCGTTAAAAGTTCAATAAGACCTTTCTTAGACGCGTTGTCTGCCATAAAGCGACAGCGCCAGTGGTCGGTGCAAAATGTTTCCGGAAAACCACCTGGATACACTTTAATTCCTCTATTGGTAATGAGTGCCAATTCAAATGCTGATGAAGAAAGTGTATTCAATTGAGCAGCTAACTCATTTACATCTGTACCAGACCAATGTACGAAAAGGTCAACACCTTGTAAAGTCTTTTGCTTTGGCGCTTTGCGCTCGTATTTCGGCAATTGAATTCTGGCATTCTCGCGGTAAGAAACCGCTGGAAAATTTTGTGGAAC
>CANHSA010000031.1 GCA_947463345.1 Flavobacteriales bacterium | reverse complement strand
GCCATTGAAGCCGTTGCCGGAACCGGAGAAAACGGCCGCATCGTGAAGCGCGATGTCGATCATTATGTGCCTTATACACCTGCTGCCAATGCGCCTTCTTATACAGCAGCGCCAAGTGGTACCGTTTCTTTCACAGACGAGCCTATCTCACAAATGCGCAAAACCATTGCGCGCCGTTTGGCAGAAAGCAAATTTACAGCGCCTCACTTCTACCTCACTCTAGACATCGACATGGATGCTGCTATTGCCACACGCAAAAGCCTCAACAGCATCGATGGTGTGAAGGTTTCTTTTAACGATATGGTCGTTAAATCAGTAGCAATGGCCCTGCGCAAGCATCCTGCCGTGAACAGCGCCTGGATGGGAGACTTCATTCGCCGCAACGAGCACGTCAATATTGGTGTAGCAGTTGCCGTTGAAGATGGTCTGCTTGTTCCTGTTGTTCGTTTTGCCGATGGCAAAGGCCTGACTCAAATTTCTGCTGAAGTGCGCGAATACGCTCAAAAAGCCAAAGACAAAAAACTTCAACCTTCAGACTGGGAAGGCAACACCTTTACGATCTCTAACTTAGGTATGTTTGGCATTGAGTCTTTCACGGCTATTGTCAACCCACCAGATGCTTGTATTCTAGCCATTGGCGGTATCAAAGAAGTACCTGTCGTGAAAAACGGTCAAGTTGTACCGGGTAATGTCATGAAAGTAACGCTTTCTTGTGACCACCGCGTTGTCGATGGCGCTTCAGGAGCAGCTTTCTTACAAACGTTTAAAACATACATGGAGCAACCAACGGCCATGTTGTTGTAAGCTCCACCCCCGCTTCTTTAAAAAGCATTCTTGCTATAAATCCTTGTGAATGGCATGGACGTCATTGTGGTTCTCCTCAATGCGGTCTTTGATGACTTGTATGGACTTCGCCAAGATAATTAACTCCGGATTGGTGTGTTTTCTGAGCCAAAACCAGCTTTCTTGCTCGTGCTCTACAGCCATAGCTATGTGATACAACACGTCGTAGCCAAATTGTTGGAGCCACTTCTGTGCTTTTTCATCACCTTCTGCCGCAGAGATCATGGCCATGAGTTCTGGATAGCCATTTTGCAGCAACCACTTTCTAGCGGGGTCGTGCAGGCGAATGGCTTGACTTGCCATCCAAAGTTCGAGAAATCCGTTTTCTTGCAACCAATTTTGGAGTGTCCGATGCCCCTCCACTGCTTTTGCCCAAGCGAGGATGACCAACGAAGGATAGGAAAGTGAATTTTCTTTCATCTTAAAAGAACCAAAGGGCTACGCCAATTGCAGTCAATACACAAATGAGGTCCACCAAAAGCATGGTGCCGAGTGTGTAGCGCGTATTGCGGACATTAATGGAACCAAAATAAACGGCAATTACATAAAAGGTGGTTTCGGCTGAACATTGAAAAATAGAAGACAAACGCCCCGCTAAACTATCTGGCCCGAACTGATTCATGGCATCGAGCATAAAGCCGCGAGAGCCCGAACTACTAAAAGGCCTGAGCAAGGCAACGGGCAATGAATCGGTGATTTCTTTGCTCACGCCTACATATCTAAATGCTTCCGAAATGCCGCCTGCGATGAGCTCAAAAAGACCCGAATTTCTAAAAACTGAAATAGCCACAAGCATACCTAATACATAAGGGAAAATCTTGACGCCGGTGTCGAGCCCAGAGCGCGCACCCTCTACAAATGCATCAAAAACGGTTGTGTCTTTCTCTTTGAAACGAGCTTCATTTTTAAAAGCAAACAGCAGCGTCAGCACAATAATTGAAAAGAGTAAAATACCTGAAAAGTTACCAGTAAAATAATTTTTTTCAACCAAATTGAGTGAACCCACATAGAAAAGCAAGCCAAAAATAGCGCCGATAATGGCCATAATAACGCCCAAAAGCAAACCGCTTTTAAAGGAAATGCGTTGACGCAAGCCCACTATAAAGAAGGCCGCAAGCGTACCAATAAAGGAAGTGATGATGCAAGGCAGCATGACGTCTGCCGGATTGGCCGCATTTGCTGCAGCGCGGTAGCCGATGATAGACGTTGGAATGAGCGTGAGGCCCGCTGCATGCAAGCACAAGAACATAATTTGGGCATCGGAAGCCTTCTCTTTGTCTGAATTGAGTTCTTGCAAACTCTCCATTGCCTTGAGCCCAAAAGGTGTGGCCGCGGAGTCTAGGCCTAAAAAGTTGGCCGAAAAATTCATGGTCATGTAGGTAATAGATGGATGCCCAGCTGGCACCTGCGGAAACACCTTTGAAAAGAACGGACTGAGGCGCTTAGCCAAGCGTTCGGTAGCGCCGGAATCGATGAGCAGCTGCATAATGCCCGCAAAGAAAGCAAGGTAAGCCATCAATGGCAAAATGAGGTCAAACAAGCTATTTTTGGCGGTAACCAATAAACCGTCGGACTTCTGGACACCCGAGTATATCTGAACGGTTTTCTCTTTCATCACATACGTGGTATCGGCATCAGTTGGATTTTTATCCACGATAAAAGTTCCGTCTGGAGCTGCGTTCAAGCCGATTTTTACCTCGGAAGGTAATTTCCATTTATAGGTTTCTTTAATGAGAATAGGATCGTCTTTTTTGCCATTCAGGACGTAATCAATACTGTAAAACTGCCCAGAGAAAACTGCAAAAAGAACAAATAAAATGGAGCTGATGAAAATCACCAACCAAAAACGACTGAGTACCATAGAACGAATTTGCACATTTTCTTTGGGAAAGCGGCCATTCAACAACAAAAAGTATGAACATATGTTATTGAAAAGATACAGAGCTGTACTTTAACTTTGCAAGAAAAACAAATGAAAACTGTCTTCCACTCCGCTCATTCAAGAGGGCATGCCGATCACGGCTGGCTCAACGCCAAACACTCTTTTAGTTTTGCCTCCTGGTACAACCCTGAGCGCATTCATTTTGGCATGCTGCGGGTCCTCAATGACGACATCGTTGCGGGCGGAATGGGCTTTGGAAAGCACCCCCACGACAACATGGAAATCATCACTATTCCTTTAGCTGGCTCCATTCAGCACGAAGACAGCATGGGCTTTAGTGAGGTCATTCGCGCCGGCGAAGTACAAGTGATGTCTGCCGGCACGGGTATTTACCATAGCGAATACAATCCGAATGCAAACGAAGCACTGAACCTCTTTCAAATTTGGATTTTCCCAAACCAAAAGCAAGTGACACCACGCTATGCCCAACGCAAATATGAACTCCAAAACGGTGCATTTACAGCACTTGTAGGTCCTGAACAAAGTGGCATCGACACCTGGATTCATCAAGATGCTTGGTTGTCCATGGGGGAATTTGACACCGATACCACCATTTCTTACGCTCTTCAAAATCCAAACAACGGCGCGTATTTCATGGTGATTGAAGGTGCCATTCAAATCGGTGAACAAATTTTAAATGAAAAAGACGCCATTGGAATTTCAGACACAGCACAAATCGAAATCAAAATGCTACAATATGCAAAAATACTTGTCATTGAAGTACCCATGAATTGAGTAATACCTCTGATCATTTTACCATCCCAGATACCAACTAACATATGAAAAACACCCTCATCGAAGCACTCCAATGGCGTTATGCCACTAAAAAATACGACCCGACATTTCAACTTGATCCAAAAGATAAAGAAACGCTAGAGCGTGTTCTGCAACTTACGCCAACAAGCTATGGCTTACAGCCCTTGCACTATATTTGGCTCGAAGACAAGGCACTGCTAGAAAAAACCAAAACTTTGGCCTGGAATCAGCAGCAAATTATAGATGCAGGAGCCGTTTTGGTACTTTGTACAAAAACAGAACTCGATGCAGCATACCTCGATGCCCATGCAGACCTCATGCGCGACACCCGAAACATGCAAGAAGAACAAATCAAAGGATTCAGAGCACACCTACACACGGCTATTGGCAATAAATCCGCAGCTCATGTTCAGGTTTGGAATGACAAACAAGCCTACATTGCACTGGGCCAATTACTCACGGCTTGCGCCTTGTTACAACTAGACGCCACCCCAATGGAAGGCTTTGATCCAATTGCGCTAGACGAACTCCTTCAACTCAAAGAAAAAGGCTTGCACAGCGTGCTCATTTGCACCATAGGAAAGCGCGCTGCAGACGACCATTACCAACACTTACAAAAAGTCAGAAGACCTAAAAAATCGCTGTTTTCAACACGTTAACTGCACAATAATCCTTATATTTGAGGATGCGCTCCCTGCTAATTGTTTTCTTTTTTGCCTGTGTCTCTTTGCTTCAAATTTCTTGGGCAGCGCCGCTCATGAGCCAGTCCGATCACCAAGGAATCCAGCAAATACATAACGAACTACTCCGTTCCAAAGGCGAGGTTTCAAAGCAACTTCAGAACGACTATCCCATCTACAACATCAACGGGCGTTGGTATTTGTCCATGTTAGGGCGCTGTAATGCACAATTCAAAGCCGAAGAACTCGAGTGGCAACGCATTCTTTTTCAGAAGCCCATCGCAGGTTTGCTTTCCCTAAAAGTGCCTTTGCAAAAATTAGCCGCCCTCAAACAACTCAAGGGCATTGACTACCTAGAAATCGCCGGACGCATTAGCCCCAACCTCGACAAAGCCGTCAAAGATCTCCGCGCCGACTCCGTACACGCCGGCATCGGACTACCACAGGGCTACGCGGGCAAAGACGTCTTTATTGGCGTCACCGACTGGGGTTTTGACTACACCCACCCCGTTTTTTACGACACCCTCCAACAACAACACCGCATCTTCGCCGCCTGGGACCAATTCAAAACCAGTGGGCCAGCGCCTAACGGTTTCAGTTACGGAACCGAATATGCCGACACCCCAAGTTTGCTCGCTGCTGGGTCAGACACCTCTAATATTTACAGCTACGGTACGCACGGCACGCACGTTGCAGGTATAGCTGGCGGCGCAGGAGCAACCACTGCTTATCGCGGCGTGGCTTATGAAGCGCAGTTTTTATTTGTTACCTTTTTAGTCGACGAAGGCGCAGTGCTAGACGCCTGGCAATGGATGTACCAAAAAGCACTTGCCGCCGACAAACGCTTGGTCATCAACATGAGCTGGGGGCTTTATCATTTTGGCACCTTAGACGGCACTTCGCTGCTCAGCCAAGCCATCACCGCTTTTAGCAACCTAGGTGTGGTATTTGTCAATTCAGGTGGCAACAACGGCAACGTCAATTTCCACCTCAAAAAAACCTTCAACAACGATGTTTTAAAGTCTAGAGTTGAATTCTACGACTACACAGCCAACCCCAACATGTGGGGCCAAAGCATTCACGCTTGGGGCGAAGTCGGGCAAAGTTTTGCCAATGGCATCATCGTCACCAACAATTCCAATGTTGCATTGGCTGAAAGCCCTTATTACAGCACAGCCACCACTACCGCCTACATCGATACCTTTTTGGTTGTGAACCAAGACACCATTTGGTACAACATTTCGGCAGATGCCGCGCACCCGCTCAACGGCAAACCGCAAATGCGCTTGCGCGTTAAAAACACCAACACCAACCTGCGCATCCAACTCAAATCGCAAGCCAGTAGCGGCACTGTTCATTACTGGAACGTCACCGAACTCAGCACCGATGTCGGCAACTGGGGCATGGCCTTCTTAGCCGCTGGCACTGGCACTACCTCCGGCGACAACCAAAACGGAATTTCAGAACCCTCTTGTGCCGACGACGTCATTAGCGTTGCTGCCTACGCCACCCAATACGCCACAAGCTCCGGTTCTCTGGTTGGCGGTGCCCTCGCCTCTTTCTCGAGCAAAGGCCCACGCTACGACGGCGCCATGAAACCCGATATCGCTGCACCTGGTGTGGCCATTGCCTCGGCCATTTCTTCTTTCACCACCGGTACTTACACAAGTGTCGCCACCACAGACTTCAACAACACTACCTACCGTTTTGCTAAGTTCTCAGGTACCTCAATGGCATCGCCAATGGTGGCAGGCGTTGTTGCCCTCATGCTAGAGGCCAATCCTTATCTCTCTGCCGCCCAAGTCAAAGAGATCATCATGCAAACTGCAAGGCAAGACAACTACACTGGCGTGATCCCGAACGAAGGGAGTCCGCAATGGGGCGCCGGAAAAATCAATGCCTATGCGGCCGTGCAAATTGCTGTTCAAACTCTTGGCGTTTTAGAGAGCACACCGCTCATTGAGTGGTCAGTTTACCCCAATCCGGTTCAGCATTATTTGCACTTTACGATCGTAGAACTACCCGAATTCGCAGAGGTGATTGCCCTTGACGGTAAACGTTATTGGGTAGCCATCGAAAACGGCAAAATGACCGTCCAAGACCTCCCAACAGGCACTTATTACGTGCGGCTTCACCAGAACGGCCGCATCCAACAAGCGCCCTTCGTTAAAATCTAATTGATAGTTAGGTCGTTCAATATGCAAATCCGACGCGCACAACTCCAAGAATTACCCATTCTAGAGCGCCTGGCGCGCCAAATTTGGCCTAGCACCTATGCGCACATCATCAGCCAAGCCCAAATTGACTTCATGCTCGACTGGATGTATAGTTTTGCAGCCCTTCAAGCACAATTTGAAGAAGGCCATGAATTTTACATCTTAAATACGGCAGGAAGCGACAGTGGTTTTATAGCACTCGAATGGGTAAATCACAACGGCGCAGCAGAACTCAAAATCAACAAACTATACGTACTCCCCACATTGCAGCGAAAAGGAGCCGGACGTTCTCTGATCAATAAAGCCATCGAAAGAGCCCAAGAGCGCCATGCCACAAGTATTTTTCTACAGGTCAATAAAGCAAATGAGGCCAAAAACTTCTACCTCAAATTGGGCTTTGAAATCCGTGAAGAAGCCGTTTTTGACATCGGCAATGGCTTCATCATGGACGACTACATCATGGCACTTGCGCTCTGAGATTTTTGTATCTTCGTAAACCAAAAATTTGACCCATGCTTAAAATTGACATGCACAGCCATATCCTCCCCAAAACAATGCCCAATTGGACGCAAAAGTTTGGCTACGGCAAGTTCATCCATCTCGAACCAAATGCCGATGGCAGTGCCAACATGATGCAAGGGGGCCAATTTTTTAGACGCATCGTCGAAAACTGCTGGGATGAACAACTGCGCATCGACGAATACAAGCCCTACAACACCCAAGTACAAGTGGTGTGTACAATTCCCGTTATGTTTTCTTATTGGGCCAAAACCGCCGACGCACTAGAGTTGTCGAGGTTTCTCAACGACCACATTGCTGAGCTCGTGCAACGCTATCCAAAAAACTACATTGGCTTGGCGACCATACCAATGCAAGACGCCGATGCTGCCATTTTAGAACTCGAGCGCGCCAAAGCAATTGGCCATGTCGGTATACAAATTGGCTCGAACATCAACGACGAAAACCTCAGCGAAGAAAAGTTCTTTCCTATTTTTGAAGCCTGCGCACGTTTGGGCATGGCCGTCATGATCCATCCGTGGCAAATGATGGGTTTTGACAGCATGAAAAAATACTGGCTTCCTTGGTTAGTAGGCATGCCTGCCGAAACCTCAAGAGCAGCTTGTTCACTTATTTTTGGAGGTGTTTTGGAGCGCTTACCTGAGCTCAGGGTTTGTTTTTCGCATGCCGGAGGCTCCTTTTTGCCCACTTTAGGTCGCATTGAGCACGGTTTCAATTGCCGCCCAGATTTAGTGGCCATAGACAACCCGCACAATCCGCGCACTTACCTTGGCAAATTCTGGGTAGATAGCATCACCCACGACATCGACGCCTTAGAATACATCCTCAAAATGCAGGGTTCTAAACGCGTTTGTTTGGGCAGCGACTATCCGTTTCCGCTCGGGGATCTAGAAATTGGGCAATTCATAGAAGACAGCAAACTCAGTGCAGCTATCAAAGAAGATATCTTTTGTAATGCCACCCTCGAATGGCTACAACTCGATAAAAACTTGTTTGTTTAGGTGTAAGTACCTATTGTTTTTGTTGCTTAGTCAATGGCGTATTTCAAGCGAATGGTGATACTCGCTGTTTTGCGACGCGAGCTCGTGTTGTAGCTTCCTCCCCATTCGTAATCTTCAGAAGAATTTTCAGCTGTAATCTGAAAAACACCCATGTCGGCATTTTTGAGTTTTCCCAAACTACCACCACCATTTTCGGCAATTTTGCCTGCGCGCTCAAAAGCATCTTTGGTGGCAGCTTCAATCATTTTGAGTTTCAATTGCGCTAGTTTGGTATAGTAATATTCAGGTGCGTCAGAATTGAGTTCTATGCCGGCATCGATGAGTTCAGAGACCTGACGCGAGGTTTGTTCCACAATATTTACTTTTTTTGAACTGACTTTCAGACTTTGACGCAAAGAATACCCATCAAAAATGGTCTGGATGACATTTCCTTCGTCGTCGTAGATGCGGGACCAATCCTTACTGATGTCGGCGGCTTCAAAAACCATTTCGTCATCGGTTATGCCTCTAGACTTCAGGTAAGATTTTACTTTTCTTACATCTGCATTCAGCTGCGAATAGGCATCTTTGAGTTCATAACTTTTGCGAGAGAAAGAGGCGCGCCATACAATCAAATCGGAATCAAAGGATTCTTCACCTAAACCAATTACGGCAACGGTGTCGTCTGGTTTTCCTTTGGAGAGATATGATTTACCTAAAATAAGGCCTGTAATGATTACTGCTGCTGCAATAAGCATAGTGGCAAAATGTTGTTTGAAAAAATTCATGTGATTTTATTGATGATTTCTAAACCAAGGTAGCACTAATTTGTTACAAAATCATGGAAACCAAAAAAATTGCCATTATCGGCGCCTCAAAAGGAATCGGCCTTACACTTGCACAACAACTAGCAGAACTCGGCCATGAAGTATACGCTACTTACGCCAACACCGCTCCGAGTCTGCAGCACCAGAACATCACTTGGCAACAATTGGACGTTCTCAACCCTACGCCACTCGACTTACCAGAAGTACTCGACGGTTTGGTATACTGCCCAGGTACAATTGCCCTCAAACCCTTCAACCGTTTCAGCCCTACAGATTTTCAGACCGACTACCAACTTCAAGTTCTCGGGGCCATTCAAAGCATCCAAACAGCCCTGCCCGCACTCAAAAAAAGCGAGCAAGCGGCCATCGTTCTTTTCTCCACGGTGGCGGTCCAACAAGGCTTGCCTTTCCATAGCTTGGTCTCTGCCTCAAAAGGAGCCATTGAAGGACTCACGCGTGCACTCGCAGCCGAACTTGCTCCAAAAATTCGCGTCAATGCCATTGCGCCGTCTTTAACCAATACCCCTTTAGCTGAAAACTTACTCAATTCTGACGCCAAACGCGAAGCCAACGCCGCAAGGCATCCGCTCAAACGCGTTGGTGAAGCTGCCGACATCGCGCATATGGCTGCCTTTCTGCTCAGCGACCACGCCTCTTGGATCAGTGGGCAAATCTTGCATATAGACGGCGGTATTTCAAGTTTGCGCGTATGATTCCGCTGCGCAGCTTAGACGAAATCTATGCGCAAATAGATCAGTTTGATCCGATACATTACGGCAAGACCAGAAACTACATTGCAGGCGGAGTGAGTTATTTGTCGCCCTATCTTTCGCGCGGTATGCTCTCGGTTCGGGATATTTATGACCGACTTCTGCAGCGTGGTTTCAAATTGTATCAAATGGAGGCGTTCGTGATGGAACTGTGTTGGAGAGAACACGCACAGCGCATTTGGCAGCACCACAACCCGCAACACGAATTGCGCGCAGCCCAATTTTGGATCAAAGACGACAACCAAATACCGCAAGAAATACTGCAGGCCAACACCGGTATTCAGGCCATTGATGAGGCTTTGCTTACCCTTCAAAACACAGGTTACTTGCACAACCATTTGCGCATGTATTTGGCAGCGCTTGTGTGTAATCAATATGGTTGCCATTGGCGCACAGCTGCCAAATGGCTGTTTTCGCAACTTTGCGATGCCGACGCCGCAAGCAATCATTTGAGTTGGCAATGGGTCTGTGGCGCCAATGCACCTAAGGTTTATTATGCCAACCAAGATAACATCAACAAATATACTGGAAGCACGCAATTAGACTCGGTATTAGATGTCTCCTATGAACAACTTCCCGAACTCAAATTGGACTGCACCTGGACCCAAGCGCAATATCCGTTTGAACCTACAACAACTCAAACAATTGACATAGATTCTAACTTGCCGACTTTCCTTTACACGCCGTATCACCTCGACCCTATCTGGAAAACGGAGCAACAAGGCAACCGCATTTTATTTTGGGACCTCGACCATTGGAAAGACTACCCCTTCACTGAGAAAGTCTACAATTGGATCAATGAACTTGCTAATTTGAACATCCCTGATTTGCAAATAGTTGTTGGTACGTGGGCAAGCCTGAGCCAACAAATCAATCCTCAACACACCTTTAGCAAAGAACACCCGCTCACCTCCACATATGGCCTACAAACCGATGAGCGGTCTTGGCTCTTACCAACCTACCCAGCACAGCCCGGTTCTTTTTTCAATTTTTGGAAAAAAGTTCAAAAACACCTTCAGCATGAAGCCTGAAATTGGGATTGTCTGGTTCAAACGCGATCTAAGGCTTTCAGACCACGCTCCGCTAGACGCAGCTGAACGCAGTGGTTTGCCGCTTCTTTATATTTGGCTAGTCGAACCAACAGAATTGGCCGCACCTGAAAACAGCCTGCGGCATTGGCAATTTCAATGGCAATCTATCCAACAAATCAATCAGCTATTAGAGCCCTACGAACGAAAAATAACGGTTCTTTACGGCGAAGCTCAAGAAATATGGACGGCACTTATGGAACAATTTACCATAAGTCAGGTCTGGAGCTATCAAGAATCAGGGCAGCCACGCACCTATGAGCGAGATAAGTTAGTCAAGTTGTTATTGGCTCAAAATGGTACGAAATGGCAAGAATTTCAGCGCGATGGCATCATTCGCGGGCTCAAAAACCGCAAAAATTGGGACCGCGCTTGGTTTGGATATGTCAACAGCCCCATCATTGAGAACACCTTTGAAAAAGGGAGAGCAGTAGAATGGGAGCATCATTTTCAGCTTCCGGAAAGTCTTTACCAGCAAATGCAAGCTTACGGTCCTTTGTTTCAGAAAGCAGGACCCAAGTATGCTGAAAAATATCTAGCCGATTTTCTCCACAAACGCATCTTTGGGTATCAAAGAGGCATCTCTAAACCAGCGCTCAGCAGAAAAACATGTAGTCGGCTCTCCCCTTTTCTAGCCTGGGGAAATCTTTCTGTTCGGCAAGTTGTAAGGGCCACCTCAGGATACATGAATCAAGACCCCAAAAACAAGCCTAACTTTGAGGCCTTCTTGACACGACTACACTGGCATTGTCATTTTATTCAAAAATTTGAAACGGACTGCACTTATGCGACAGCCTGTATCAATAAAGCTTACGAAGGTTTGAATTATCCGAAAAATGAAGCATTTCTGGAAGCCTGGAAAACTGGAAATACAGGGTTCCCGCTTGTAGATGCCAATATGCGCTGCGTGCAGCAAACCGGCTGGATCAACTTTCGCATGCGTGCCATGGTGGTTTCCTTTTTGTGTCACAATTTAATCCAAGATTGGAAAGACGGCGTGGCGCACCTCGCTCAACAATTTTTAGATTTTGAACCCGGTATTCACTATCCACAGTTTCAAATGCAAGCGGGCACAACGGGCGTCAATACCATTCGGGTCTACAATCCGATTCACAATAGCTACAAGCACGATGCAGAAGCAGCTTTCATCAAGCAATGGGTTCCTGAACTTGCTGAACTACCGTTGTCATTTATTCATGAACCCTGGAAAATGACCGAAATGGATATGTCCATCTACAACTTCAAACTAGGACAAGACTACCCTTATCCTATCATTGACCCCAAAGACTCCAGGAAAGAGGAACGCAAATTTCTCTGGGAAATCCGCAAAAGTCAAAAAGGAAAAAGCGAAGGTCAAAAAATAATCGAAACGTTAGTTCGGCCCTCAGTGGCGCGCCAAGAACCAAAACGCAAGCAAGCCAAGTCCAAAAGAAATCAAGACATTGAACCAAAACAAGGCCAATTGCCCTTGTTGTAGGAGCTGAAAGTTCTCGTAAGAAAAGGTACTAAAGGTGGAGAGTCCGCCGCAAATTCCAACGACAATTAGAGGATAGATTGTGACCCACTTGGGAACATCTTTCAATTGAGCTACCACAAGCGCCAAAAGAACACTTGCTATTATATTACTTAATAAGGTGGCCCAAGGGAATGCGTTGGCTTGAAAAGGAAAGATTTTAGAAAGCAAAAAGCGCAGTACACTGCCGATACCACCGCCCAAAAACACGAGTAAAATACTGTTTAGTCCCATTTTTGAATCAATTGAGCAAATAAATGTCTTCTGAATAAGCAACCAATTGCCAGACCCAACAACGCACCACAAACGACGTCTGAAGGAAAATGCACCCCTAAATAAACCCGACTATAGGCCACTAAAAAGACATAAAAACCAAGAATATATATGGAAAAACGATACTTTTTCATGTAAGGAAATATAAATGCAAAAAGGGCGGCCAAATTTGCAGCGTGCGACGACACAAAGCCATATTTTCCACCTAGATAAGGGTTTTCCGGGGCAATCATATAGAAACGCAAGAAACTGTGTATGGATGGATCGTGTGAAGGACGCAAACGTTCAAAAAAGTCTTTGAAGAGTTGGGTTGAAATGACATCAGTCAAGGACACAACTACTAGCGCCAACAAGAATAGAATACTTGTTTTTTTCCAAGAAAACTGACTTTTGAGCAACAAAACGATGCAAAAGGCCAGCGGAAAATTGATCCATTTAGAAGAAAGCACCCACATGCATTGATCGAGCCATGGCGCATTGAAGTGATTGATGCGCAAAAGCAAACCGTTATCAATGCGCTGCAGAAATTCAATCATGGTTGAGGTGCTTCCAGACCAGGTCTTTGAGTTCCATAAGGCCTTGCTGAGCTACAGATGAAATGAACAAATGCGGAAGTGTTGGTAATTCTTTGGAAATAGCTGCTTTGAGTTCGTCGTCGAGCATATCTGACTTCGTGATGGCCAACAAGCGTTCTTTGTGCAAGAGTTCAGGGTTGTACTGCTTGAGCTCATTGAGTAGGATATTGTATTCCTTTTGGATGTCATCGGAATCGGCTGCAATCATGAAAAGCAAAATTGAATTGCGCTCGATGTGGCGCAAGAAACGCAAACCTAAACCTTTACCGGCATGAGCTCCTTCGATGATTCCAGGAATATCGGCCATAATGAACGAGCGGTAATCGCGGTAAGAAACGATACCCAAGTTCGGGCGTAAAGTAGTAAAAGGGTAGTCACCGATTTCGGGCTGGGCTGCGGATAGCACAGAAAGCAAGGTGCTTTTTCCGGCATTTGGGAAACCGACTAAACCAACATCGGCTAAGATTTTGAGTTCGAGTATCTTCCAACCCTCAAGTCCTTCTTCGCCTGGCTGCGCATAGCGCGGCGTTTGGTTGGTTGGAGACTTAAAGTTGTTGTTGCCCATTCCGCCGCGTCCGCCACGTTGAATGATGCGCTCTTCGCCCTCTTCTGTGATTTCGAACAAAACCTCGCCGGTTTCACCATCTTTGGCAAGCGTGCCAAGCGGCACATCGATGTAGACGTCGTCGCCTTGGGAACCCGTTTTGAGGTTACCGGCGCCATGCGCACCGTGGCCCGCTTTGATGTGTTTTTTAAACTTAAGGTGCAGGAGGGTCCAGAGTTGTTTGTTGCCACGCAAAATAATGTGTCCGCCACGGCCGCCGTCACCTCCGTCGGGCCCGCCCTTAGGAATGTATTTTTCGCGTCTGAAGTGCGTCGAACCGCCGCCACCGTTTCCGGAGGTACAGTGAATTTTTACGTAATCAACAAAGTTGTCTGAAGCCATGTATTAGTTTGTATCAATGGCAGAGAATAATCGTTGGGTGATGTCATCGATGCTACCAATGCCATCGATGGCAATAAATTTATGTTGTGCTTGGTAAAATGCTTTTACCGGAGCGGTTTCTTGGTTGTAAACAGAAATGCGTTTTTCAATAACTGCAGGGTCTGCGTCGTCTGGACGGCCAGAAACCTCAGCTCTTTTGAGCAAGCGTGTTTTGAGTTCGTTTTCTTCGACCTCAAGGGCAAGCATAAGGGTAATTTCGGTTTCAAGACTCGCTAAAAACTCATCTAAGGCCTGCGCTTGTGCGTTGGTGCGCGGAAAACCATCAAAGATGAATCCTTTCGGAGCTGAATGCTTCACGACCTCTGAGCGCAACATATTGATCGTGACTTCATCGGGTACTAACTGCCCTGCATCCATGTAGCTCTTGGCTAATTTACCGAGGTCTGTTTCGCCTTTGATATTGGCGCGAAAGACATCGCCGGTAGATAAATGTACGAGACCATATTTTTCGATGAGTCTTTCGGATTGGGTTCCTTTACCTGCTCCTGGAGGGCCAAAAAGTACAATATTTAACATAACTAATTGATTAATTGATAAACAGCTGGAAGTTCGCGACCGCGTTCTTTGTAGTCTAGGCCGTAGCCGACCACAAAGCGATCTTCAATTTCAAAGCCAATATATTTGGGTTGGTGTTTTCCTTTATAGGAAGTTGGTTTAAGTAAAAGTGCACAGATAGCAAGCGATGCAGGCTGTTCAGCATGAAGCAAAGTGAAAATTTTGTCCATGGTGACACCTGTGTCGAGGATATCTTCGATGATGATGACGTGGCGGCCTTTGAGCGCGGTTTGCAAGCCAATGAGTTCGTCAACCCTGCCGCTAGATTGTGTGCCCACATAAGAACTTACTTTCACAAAACTGAGCTCTGGCTGGCAATTCAAGAGTTTGAATAAATCGGAGGCAAACATAAATGCGCCATTTAGGACCGCTAAAAAAATAGGATCTTTGCCAACGTAGTCAGTGTCTAACTGGCTAGCTAATTCTTTAAGGCGCGTTTGTATTGTCGTTTCCGAAATGAATGGCGCGAAAGAAAGGTCGTGTATGTGAACCGCTGTACGCATCGTCATACAAAGGTACAATTTTAAACGTATCTTTGCTGCATGACAAAAACATGGTACGGTAGGGAACTACAAATCGGCGTGCTTG
>CANHSA010000030.1 GCA_947463345.1 Flavobacteriales bacterium | reverse complement strand
TTAGCGAGTGGTAGGTAGAAGCGTTCCAATTTGGAATGACTTTTTAACTTTGCAAACCATAGCGACATAGCAGTACTCATGAGCGAAGATTTTTCAGGATTCTCGAAAAAAAGTCATTTGAACGACGAAGATTACTATTTATCTGAAGAGGGATACATTGTTTTTACCGAGCAGTATCACCTCAAGCGTGGTTATTGCTGCAAAAGCGGCTGTAAGCACTGCCCTTACGGCTATGATCCTAAAACCGGTCATATCAATAGCTACACTAAAGATTAGTCGATCCCGAGCTCAGGAAAACGCCCTTTGTAGTTTTTCAAAATATCTTTAATTTTCTGAATATCCGCATCGGCATCGCCGGAAGGCCAAACCAAACTATGGAAACCGCCTGTTTTAGTGGCAAAATCGATGTAGGCAACGTAAATGGGCACCTTTGCCTTTTCAGCCACATAATAAAAGCCTTTTTTCCAATCCGGATTATAGCTGCGCGTGCCTTCGGGTGAAAAAACCATATACATCGTTTCATTTTTCTCAAAATACGACACAGCTGTGTCCGTAAGGTTATTTTTCTTGCTACGGTCAACAGGAATGCCGCCGATGGCTTTCAAGAACCAACCGAGAGGCCCCCAAAACAATTCTTTTTTCATAAGGTAACGGCCTTTGACGCCATATTGGTAAAAAGCCAAGCGCCCCAAGATAAAATCCCAATTGGAAGTATGCGGCCCAACTGCAACCACACATTTCTGAATCCCCTCGGGTGGTGTTGGGTCGATTTTCCAGCCGATGAGCCAAAAAATAAATTTTGCAACGAACTTCATGTGCTAAAGATAAGCAATTCATCTTTCATCTATCTTTACACTGTGAAGTTGCTCAAAGAACTTGCCTGGACCCTAACGGTGCTGCTCATACTCTATTCGAGTTATGCGCTTTCCTCATTTTTAGATATCCCGCAAACCAAAGAGACGAGCATTCCTGTTTTCAAAGACCAAGCCCTTTGTTTTTCTGTGTTGCCCTTACAAGTGGTGCAGAGCTGGGTGCTCGAACAACAACTTGAATCCAGAGACCCCGCCGTGCAAGAAACACTCAAGCGCATGGCCCTGCAATTCAAAGACAAGCGCAATATCGCCCTCCAAGATTTCCATTTTGATCTCCAAGGCGCGGTTGCTTATTACCTCATCTCAGATCCACAAAAACAATTCTCTTGTCTTTACCTCCCAGGAAGCGGCCAGCAAAGCGGCTGGCTTTCGGCGCAGTACTACGGCATTCCGAGCGGTGTGTTTTTCTTTCCCGAACAACTCAGCACCCAACAAAAACGCTACTTTGAACGCGCTGCTGAAAACCTTACGTTTAGAACAAAAACCTACGAAGCGCGCAAACATGACTTTGAACTAAAAGGTCAAACCTATACGTTGTTTTGGGAAGAACACGCCTTTGCTTTGCATTTACCTGCTGAAGCTAAAAAGCCCATCCGCATGCTGCAAGCAAAAGGTTTTCACATGAGTTGCCCACTTGCCCTGAGCAATCTGCCGGCTTCTTTTCAGTTCTTGGAACAAATCAAAGCGAGTTCTTTTAACTATTACGGTGCCAAACTCAATTCCAAACAAGCGCTTTCTCTAGAATTCGAAGCGCTCCTCAGTTTTGACCAAAGCAGTGCCCGAGACCAATTTATAAAAGCTGCCAACAAAGCGTTCCCCGACTGGGAATGGGCAAGCAATTTTGTGCGCGTCAACGACGCCGTTTACGCCCTCAAAAAAGAAGGCAGCAAGCAATTGTATATCTGCAGCAGCCCTAAAAAACACATTCAGAACGGACTAATTCAAAGTCAATACAACAAACTTCCTATCGTTTGCGCCGGCGACCCTACCCTCCTCACTAAACTCGACAACGCAGGTTGGGCGGCAGCTATCCTAGAGCTCTTCCCTATCTACCGCGGCATTTCAGACTTCTCTGCACGCACTGCCAAAGTGAGCACCACAAATCAAACCCTACGCTGGGAACTTCAGCCGAACTATTTTGCGGCCGGTGAGTTCTTGAAGTTGCTGGGTACTACTTTGGAGCAATAAAAAACCCCGCTGCGAACAACGGGGCATTTTACTCATTATTACTAAACCTATCTATCGAATAAAGAGTAATTCTCTGAATTTCGGTAATGGCCAAAGTTCGTCTTCGACCAAAAGTTCGAGTTTGTCGGCGTGGTAGCGGATTTCATCAAAATGCGTTTTGACCTGATCGCAATAAGCTAAAGCCTTTTGTTCGGCACTTTCGATTTTGTTGGCAATTTTGCGTTGCGCAAGCATGATATCTGATGCTTCTTTCATTTTGTTGATGTGCAAAGACACTTTCTCGAGTAACTCTAGTTGCGCTTTGGCAGCACCTTTACCTGCTTTGTCACCAAGAACGCTCATGAGGCCCTGCACATTTTGGATGAGCTTGTTCTGATACGTAATGGCAGCCGGGATGAAATAATTCTGAACGAGGTCGCCCATGAGGCGCGACTCAATTTGAATCTTCAAGATGTAGTTCTCAAATTCGATTTCGGCACGTGCCTCGAGTTCGCGCGGCGTAAGCACTTCCATTTCATTGAACAACTTCACGACTTTTTTGTCGTGCCACACTTGGAGTGCGCGTGGGGTGTCTTTCAAGTTAGACAAGCCGCGTTTTTCGGCATCTTTTACCCATTCGTCGCCGTAGCCATTGCCTTCGAAACGGATTTTCTTAGAGGCTTTGATGAGCACTTGCAATTCTTTAAGGATGGCTTCGTCTTTGGATTCGCCTTTTTCAATGCGTGCATCAACAGAAATTTTAAAGGCACGCAATTGCTTGGCCATAATGGTGTTCAAGACGATCATGGCAGAACCACAGTTGGCAGAAGAACCTACCGCGCGGAACTCGAACTTGTTGCCCGTAAAGGCGAATGGCGAGGTGCGGTTGCGATCGGTGTTGTCTAGTAAGATCTGTGGAATTTTGCCGATGTTGAGCTTAAGCTCAGTTTTGTCTTGCGGCGTCATTTTACCGGCCTTGATGTTTTTCTCGAGGTCGTCTAGCAATTGTGATAACTGTGTTCCGATGAAGGCCGAGATGATGGCTGGTGGCGCCTCGTTGGCACCCAAGCGGTGGTCGTTACCTGCAGAGGCAATGGCAGCGCGAAGTAAATCGGCGTTGTCGTGGATGGCCATAATGGTATTGACAAAGAAGGTCAAAAACTGCAAGTTTGACTTTGGGTTTTTGCCCGGAGCCAAGAGGTTCACACCGGTATTGGTGCTCAAAGACCAGTTGTTGTGTTTACCAGAACCGTTCACACCAGCAAATGGTTTTTCGTGCAACAACACGCGGAAGTTGTGCTTGCGTGCAATTTTCTCCATGAGGTCCATGAGCAACAAGTTGTGGTCGTTGGCCAAGTTACACTCTTCAAAGATTGGTGCACACTCAAACTGATTTGGCGCTACTTCGTTGTGACGGGTTGTAACTGGAATACCTAATAACAAAGACTCTACCTCGAACTCGCGCATGAATGCGTTGACGCGCTCAGGAATAGAACCAAAATAGTGGTCTTCTAATTGCTGACCTTTTGCAGGGGCGTGTCCGAAAAGTGCACGGCCAGTGAGCATGAGGTCAGGGCGCGCATTGAACAACGCAGAATCAATTAAGAAGTATTCTTGTTCCCAACCTAAAGTGGCGTTTACTTTATTGACGTTTTTGTCGAAGTACTGACATACCTCAACAGCAGCCTGATCTACAGCGTGTAGGGCTTTGAGCAAAGGCATTTTGTAGTCTAGAGACTCGCCAGTGTAGGAAATAAAGATGGTTGGAATACAAAGCGTTTTGCCAATGACAAAAGCCGGTGAAGATGGATCCCAAGCGGTGTAGCCACGGGCTTCAAAAGTATTGCGGATACCTCCGTTTGGAAACGAAGAGGCGTCTGGTTCTTGTTGAACGAGCATGTCGCCGTCGAAACGCTCAATGGCTTTTCCTGGGCCAATTGGTTTTAAAAAGGCATCGTGCTTTTCAGCGGTAGTGCCGGTGAGTGGCTGAAACCAGTGTGTGTAGTGTGTTGCTCCTTTAGAAATAGCCCAGTCTTTCATAGCGCTCGCTACTTGATCTGCGTATTTGCGGTCTAGACGCGTGCCGTTCTGAATGGCTTCGGTCATGAATTTGTAAGTGTCTGAAGGAAGGTATTCCCGCATGACATCTTGGTGAAATACATTTTGACCGAAAAGATCCGAAAGTTTGCCATTGTACTCAATGTGCTTCGGTTCGCGGTGCAAAACATCTTGATACGCTCTTAGTCTTTTTGTTGCCATTTTTATAATTTTTTGACAAAGGTATTTATTTTTTAGGGGGTCAAACAAAAATTTATTGCATTTTTTCAACAATACCCCCTGTTTTTTAAGTTTAAATTAAAAAATCATCAATTTCTTGTGCTTTAAATAAGTTTTATGAAATTTGCTACATGCACGATCAATGGCTTTTGGAACGCTTTGCCCAAGACCTCCCCGGAGAGCTCGCTCACGCACCTTACAAGCGTTACCGCCAACAATTTGAAAAAGAATACGACCAACAAGAAAGGCGAACAGCTGCAGTTGCCCTTCATTTCTATCTGAAAAGTGAAGCCTGGCATTTTATTCTCATTGAGCGCAGCACCTACAACGGGCAACACAGCGGGCAAATGGCTTTCCCCGGCGGCAAACCAGATCCTTCGGACCCCCATCTAGAATTTACCGCACGCAGAGAATCCTTCGAGGAAATAGGAATTCCGCTCCACCACGGACAGCACATCAAAACCCTTTCAACTGTATGGATACCCGTTTCTGGTTTTGAAGTCAGCCCTTTTGTCTTTTTGCATGAGCAAGCGCCCCTGCTCCAACCCGACCCCCGCGAGGTAAAAGAGATTATAAGCGTAGCCCTTTCGGATTTATTAAAAGAAGAAAGTTGTATTCAAAAAGACATCCATATTCCTGGAGGCGCGATCTTGAAAGACCATCCTTGTTTCTTGTTGAATGATAAAATTGTGTGGGGCGCCACTGCGTTGATGTTGAATGAGGTGCGGATGATGTTACGGTAATTTTACTTATTGACAACCAATTCCATATTTATTTAAAAAATAAGAAATTGAGCTAAAAATCTCTTTACTATCGGTTTTTGCGGTGTTTATAATAATGAACACTATTAAAGCCACCCTTCATCAAGAAATATGGAAGGGCAATAATTCACATTTAATCTGAGTTATCGAAAGTGTCTGAAGGATGGTGTAAAAATCTTTGCCTTCAAAAAGTAAAAAAATGATGATTAAACAATTCTCATTTGTAATTTTGTAAAACAAAAGCATGGCAACTCCGATTAAAATAACACCCCCATTGAGTGGTAAGCAGTCAAGAAAGTTCAACGAACAATTGGCTGTGACCTCTACGAAGCGCGTAAGTGCAGAAGAGAAGAATCGTATTTTTTCTCTTGTGGAGAAGGTTTTATCGAATCAGAAATCAAGATAATACACTGTGATTTTGTCCGAACTTTCATTCGATGGATTATCGAATGACTTCGATTTATCCGAATTTGATGTTTCTAGACAACTCCAGCACGCAAGATGTTACTCGATTAATGTACTTTGATCTGATTCAGTTGAGTTGAAAATTGGAATTAACAAAAACCCCTAAAAAACAAAAAGAGGAACAAACGCTATTTGTTCCTCTTTTTGCTAAACCATGCTAAAACTATAAAACTAAAACTACAACTATGAACTGTAATTCCTCCACAAAGATACAGTGAGTTTTGGTATCTGCAAGAATTGATTTGTGAAATTATTGTTAAATTTTTGTGGCGCGCGTCATTTCGCGCTTTCCTGGAGGACCAGGCAAGGCTTCTATGCTAAACCCAACAGACTTTAGGTCTCTTTTGAACTGACCCTGTGCGCAGTAGGTCACCAACACACCGCCTTGGTTCAAAACGGCATATAGTTTTTCAAAAATAGACAACTGCCACATATCGCCTTGCGCATTAGGGCCAAATGCATCGAAGTAAATCAGGTCAAACTTTTCATCAGATTGCCATTCTTGAATTTTGACCGCGATCTTGGTCAAGGTAAAAAAGGTATTGAATTCTTGAGGATCCCCCCATTTGGAACGCATGAGTTCTTTATAATAGGTCTGTTCCTCTTTTGAAGAACTATAAGTAAGCGCCGTCCATATTTGCTCCTCCACAGGAAAAGCCTCTAGGCCTACATAAGATAGCAGCAATTGATTTTCTTGTGCAAATAAAGCACTCAACAATGCATTCAAACCCGTACCGAAGCCAATTTCTAAGACATGAACCTTTTCAATTTGAGTGAAAACATGTTTCAAGCCATGTTCAATAAAAACATGCTTGGCCTCTTGCACACTGCCGTGCATAGAATGATACGTTTCGTCGAGCTCGGGCACATACAACGTGGGCGAACCATCGGCCGTAAGTCGAATTTCTCTTTTCATTTATTTTTTTCTGATCAAGTACAAGCCGTCCCGAATGGGCAACAAGACCTTCTCAACTCTTGGGTCCTGACTGATTTTCAGGTTGAGCTCGCGCAGTAAGACACTGTCTTTGTCTTGGTGTGAGTCGTTGATCACCTTCCCGGACCACAACACGTTGTCGATGAGGATAAAACCACCCGGATTCAGTTTTTCAAGGGCTTGCTCGTAGTAGAGCGGATACTGTTGTTTGTCGGCATCGATGAAAATGAGGTCGAAGTTGGTAGAAAGCGTTGGAATAATTTGCGCCGCATTCCCGATGATATAGTCAATTTGAGTTGAGAATTCAGAGGCTTCAAAATAGCCCCGCACGCGTGTTTCTAGCTCTTCATTGATGTCGATGGTGAGCAATTGTCCTTCTGGACGCAAACCCTCTGCCAAACAGAGTGCAGAATAGCCGGTGTAAGTACCAATTTCTAAGATATTTTGGGGGCGCAAGAGCTTGGAAAGCATACTGAGCACGCGCCCTTGAAAATGCCCGCTGAGCATACGGGGCTGCAATACCTCTAAATGGGTTTCGCGGTCAATTTTGGCGAGCAAAGCCGAAGCTTCGCAACTGTGTGCGCTCACATAAGCTTGTAATTCAGTAGTAATGAATTCCATTTGTCGTTGTATTTGCACAAAGATACGCGAAGCTCGGCGCATTTTCCTAAATTTGTCTTCTCAGAAAATACACATGACCGTTTCAGCAATTCGCCAGCAATTTTTCGACTTTTTTGAAAGTAAAGGACACCAAATTGTGTCTTCAGCCCCAATGGTAGTCAAGAACGACCCTACCCTGATGTTCACCAACGCAGGTATGAACCAATTCAAAGACTTCTTCTTGGGCTACCAAACCCCAAGCAACCGCCGCGTTGCCAATTCACAAAAATGCTTGCGCGTTTCGGGCAAACACAACGACCTCGAAGAAGTGGGCGTAGACACCTACCACCACACCATGTTCGAAATGCTTGGCAATTGGTCTTTTGGCGACTACTTCAAAGAAGAAGCCATTGGCTGGGCCTGGGAACTCCTTACCTCTGTATACAAAATACCTGTAGACCAACTCTACGTTACCGTTTTTGAAGGCGATGCCAAAGATGGCGTTGCCCAAGACAGCGAAAGCATCAATATCTGGAAAAAATACATCGCCGAAGAGCGCATCATTTTAGCTTCCAAAAAAGACAACTTCTGGGAAATGGGCGACACCGGCCCGTGTGGCCCTTGCACCGAAATCCACGTCGACCTCCGCAGCCCAGAGGAGCGCGCCAAAGGCGATGGTAAAAATTGGGTCAATGCAGACCACCCACAAGTCATTGAAATTTGGAACAACGTCTTTATGGAGTTCAACCGCAAAGCCGATGGCAGCCTAGAGCCGCTACCGTCTAAGCACGTCGACACCGGAATGGGTCTCGAGCGCCTGGCCATGACCCTCCAAGGCAAGCAGTCCAACTACGACACCGACCTTTTTCAAACCCTCATTCAATTCATTTCCAAAGAAGCGGGCATCCCTTACGGAAAAGCCGAAGAAACCGATATCGCCCTGCGCGTCATCGCCGACCACATCCGCGCCATTGCCTTTTCTATTGCCGACGGCCAACTACCTGCCAACAACGGCGCAGGTTATGTCATCCGCCGCATTTTGCGCAGAGCTGTGCGCTATGGTTACCAAACACTTGGACTAAAAGAACCCTTCCTTTGCGAACTCGCCATGGTTTTAACAGAGCTTATGGGCAAGCCTTACACCGAACTCGTTAGCCAGAAGGAACTCATTTATAAAGTCATCAAGGAAGAAGAACTCAGTTTTTTTCGCACTCTTGCACTGGGCATCAAGCGCATCGAAGACCTCATTGCGCAAGTCAAGGCCGATCAACAAACCCAAATTACGGGTGCAGCAGCCTTCGAGCTCTACGATACCTACGGCTTTCCGCTCGACCTCACCTCTTTAATTGCCCGCGAAAACGGCCTTTCTATTGACGAAGCCGGCTTCCAACACGAGCTCCAAATACAAAAAGACCGCTCCAGAGCAGCCACCACCATCGAAACCGACGACTGGCAACAAGTACACCCCGACACCAACACCCAATTTGTGGGTTACGACGACAAAACGGCGTCTGTGCAACTCATCAAATACCGCAAAGTGAGCCAAAAAGGCAAAACTTTCTATCAATTGGTACTCGATCAAACACCATTCTACCCTGAAGGCGGCGGCCAAATTGGCGACAGCGGCTCCTTGCACAACAGCTCAGACAACATCCGCATTTTCGATACCAAAAAAGAAAACAACCTCATTGTGCACCTCGCCACTGAGCTACCCTCCGATTTACACGCGCCCTTCGAGGCCAGCATCGACCTCTCCAAACAACAACACACCGCCAAGAACCACAGCGCAACGCATCTCCTCCACCACGCCCTCCGCACTATCCTCGGTACCCACGTGGAGCAAAAAGGCTCGTTGGTGTCAGAAAAAGGCCTGCGCTTTGACTTCTCTCATTTTTCTAAAGTCACCGACGAACAACTTTCGCAAATTGAAGCTGCAGTCAATGCTGCTATCCAAGCCGCACAGCCCCTGCAAGAAAACCGCGCACTCGACATCGAAAGCGCGAAGCAAAAAGGCGCCATGGCCCTCTTCGGCGAAAAATACGGCGACACCGTCCGCGTCATTGAATTTGGTCCGTCTATCGAATTGTGTGGTGGTATTCACGTTTCGAACACCAACCAAATCGGTGTCTTTAAGCTCGTGGCTGAAAGTGCAGTTGCTGCCGGTATTCGCCGCATAGAAGCCATCACTGGCGACGCCGCTATGCACTACTACAAAAACAAAGCAGCCCAACTAGAACAAATTGAAGCTTTGCTTAAAAAACCAGCCGACATCGTCAAAGCCATTGAAGAGCTGCAACAGAAAAATACTGCGCTTGGTAAAGAAATCGAGCGTTTGGCGAAGGTTCAGGCTCAGCAACTCAAAAACGAACTCAAAAACGACGTTAAACAGATAGAAGGTATGCACCTCTTGATCAAAGAAGTACATACCGATGCCGCAAGTGCCAAAGACATTCTCTTTGCGCTGCGCCAAGACTTCAGTCCTTTTGTAGGCGTGCTCGCACACCGCGAGGCCGACAAATGCGGTTTAACCATCTTACTAGACGACGCACTCGCTGCACAAAACCAATGGAGCGCCGCTCAATGGATCCGCGAAGTAGCTCCACTGATCCAAGGTGGCGGCGGTGGGCAAGCTGGTTTTGCAACGGCAGGCGGCAAAAACCCTGCTGGCCTTGGTGACGCCCTTCAAGCTCTACAAACCAAATTGCGTGGCGAATAAAAAAATACTGATCCTCACCTACTACTGGCCACCTAGCGGCGGCACCGGCGTTCAACGTTGGCTGCACTTTACCCGCTACCTCAAAGAATTAGGTTGGGAGCCCATTATTTTTACCCCGAGTAACCCAGAAGCCCCTGTTCAAGACCCCAAACTACTGGCTCAAATCCCCGAAGGTGTAGAGGTGCTCAAAATCCCGATCTGGGAGCCCACTCAACTCTATATGCGCCTGAGTGGCAACAAAGGCAAGCAGCTTCAAACGGGTTTTATGCAAGAAAGCAAGAAGAAGCCAGGTTTGCTTCAACGCTTTGCCTTGTACATTCGTGCCAACCTCTTTATTCCAGACGCCAAAATGGCCTGGATCAGGCCCGCAAGCCGCTACCTTACCAACTACCTTCAGACCAACAATGTAGCAGCCATCATTTCGACAGGGCCACCACACACCATGCACCTCATTGCGCGCAATGTCAAGCGCGCCACCAACCTGCCCTGGCTTGCCGATTTTCGCGACCCCTGGACACAAATCGATTGGTTTGAGCAGCTGCCGCTCAATAAACGCGGCCTAGCCAAGCACCACGCCCTCGAAAGAACCGTACTCCAAGAAGCTGACCAACTCACCATTGTTAGCAGCAATTGGCAACAACAAATGCAAGCCATTTGCGGACGTGACGTAGCGCTGGTTACCAACGGCTTTGCACCCGAAGATTTCAGTAATTTTCAGCACCAACCCGACCCAAACTTTACCATCTTGCATACGGGCTCTATCAACAAAGACCGCAACCCAAGTGCGCTATGGAAAAGCCTAGGAAACTACACCCAAAACAACCCTGACTTCGCAGCTAAACTCCAAATTCGACTCATTGGTGCGCTAGATGCTAATGTGCGCTCCGACCTCGAAGCCGCTGGGCTCTTGCCATACACGCAAATGGAGAACTTTGTGCCACACGCACGCGTGATTGAAGAACTTGCGGCCTGCAGCCTTTTGTTATTGCCCATTAACAACGTCAACAACCAAATGGGAATTGTGCCAGGAAAAGTTTTTGAATACCTCGCGAGCGAACAACCTATTTTAGCCATTGGACCCTCTGATGGCGACTCAGCAAATATATTACGCAGCCAAGCTGGCACCCACATTGTAGGTTTTGAAGATCCAATTGAGTGGCCTACCATCATTGCCATGTGTGCGAACAAACCCAACAGAAAAGACACCCTTACGCCCTACTCAAGAAAAGAATTGAGCCTGAAAATACACGCTATTTTACTTGATTTGGTTCAAAAATAAAGCGACATGTACAATTCCTTTGAAACCATTTTGTTAGACCTCGGTTTTTCTTGGACACTTGCCAAGTACTTCCCATTTTTTCTTGCACTGTTATTAGGTTGGCTCTTTTTTAGATGGGTGAAAAGAATCCGAATGAACAAATGGATTTTATTCCCATTACTGGCGCTTGTATTCTGCTTGCCATTTGTCACGTATTTTTTCTTTTATCCGATATACCAACCCGATCTTTACAACCAAAGCTACCGGACAAAAACATTGTTGAATGAGCCACCAAAAGGAACAACACTCGCGGTGGTGGTGTTGCCGGGCTGCCCGTATTGCATGCAAACCACGGAAGTCATGAATAGGTTGGTCAAACAGAATAAAAACCTCAAAATAGCGTATTACATGGTGTCCGAAGACCCAATTGCAAAGCAATCCCTCCGAAAGAAACTAGACAAACGCATCGCCATACGCTACACCAAAGATGCAACGCTATGGATGCTTGCCGCAGAAGGTGTGTTTCCGAGTTATTTGCTATTTGACCATCAACAGCTCAAACGCGCTTGGCACAACACTACTTTTGGGGTGCTGGCTCTTGACGAGTTGCGTGCTTATAAGTAAACCAAAGCGCTACCAAGAAACCCAACAAGAGCAGACCTGAACCTAAGCCCGCAAGAGTGTTGCCGGTCTGAACAGATAGAGGCTCAAATTTCCAAGTAATTTCATGCTTACCTGCCGGCACCACCACACCGCGCAATAGATAATTGACGCGCAGCGTTTGAACTGGTTTCTTGCCATCTATGTAGCAATTCCAGCCCGCTGGGTAGTAGATCTCGCTGAATACCGCCAATTGCTTGGCTTTAGAATTGGAAGTATAACGCAATTCGGATGGGTCGTAATTCAACAACTTAATAGAAGAAGTGGAATCTTGTCCGAGGCCATTTAACTGCGCCTTGAATTCTTGGTGTACAATTGCTTGTTTTTTGCTATCCAAAAGTGCTTTAGAGCCCGATGCCAACATTTCTTTGTTGGCGTTGGCTACAACATTGACGTCCGAAACAAACCATGCCGGGCCATTGGCGTTGGTATTGCGAACCGCTGGCTGATTAGGCTTGAGAATGATGTACTTCGCATTGAGCATATTGAGGTATTCGGCCTCGCCTTCGAGTGCAATGCTTTCCACACTAATGGTATCAAAAATTTGCTGTGCTTGTTCTTGTGTAGTACCAACAGGCAAGGCCAAAGTGCGGAATTTGTCGTTTTTAGCTTTGTTCACGGCTGCGCTGAGCGCCTGTGCTGCTGAAGGAAAATGAAAATCTACAAATTCTTGGTAGCGTTTGAGTTTGGCGCCATGATAGCCACCTAAGCTTTTGTGGAAAAAGCTTGTGTTGGTTTCGGCCATGGTTCCGTTGATGTTGAGTACGCGGTAGTTGCTCGACAAATTAAGTGCACCAAAAGCCGCATAGGTACTCAGCACACTTTGATCTGAGAGGTCTTTGTAATAAATGAAATCGGCATAGGCCGCCTCTAATTTTTGAGCGAGTGCAGCGTTTGGCTTTTCTTGCTGAATGATACTGACGTCGGCCGGCGAAACCGGATAAGGAATACTGGCTTCGTCTAAAGTTTGATATGCCTGTAAAACGCCAGTGCTATCGTCGTTGTTGAGGTAGCGCTTGGCGACACTCATTTGGTCAGCCAAAACTAAAACTCCTGCAATAGCCAAAATGAGCATGCGGTTGAGTTGGGTGCGCAGCAAGAGGATCACCACTCCCAAAGCTAAAATAACCAAAAATAAAGAGCGCTGCATATCGGCTTTGTAGATTCCCATACGTGTTTCGATCAGAGACTGACGCATGCCTTGGTAAAAAGCGGTCTGGCTCGCGTCTTTCGCCTGCTTGCTTGCGTCTGCAAACTGCTTGACTTCTTCGTTGGTCATGAAAGATCCGGATAGGCTCGGACTCAGGACTAACAATACTGCTGCGAATAACACAACACCACTTGCGATGTACCAGTATTTCTTTTGACCCCATAACCCTTCGTTTTTGATGAGCTTATCTAAGAAAAGCAGGCCCATGGCTGGAATCATGATTTGCAATAAGACTAAAATCATTTTGGAATCGCGGAACTTGTTGTACATCGGGAATTGATGAATGAAAAAATCATTGAGAAAGTTCATTTGGTTGGAAGCTAAATAGAGCACGAGCACACTCAGTGCTAAGAAAGGCCAGCGCAATGCGTCTTTTACAAAAAGGAGGCCTAGTAAGAAAAACACGAGCATCACGACGCCAAAATAGAAAGCACCACCGCTCATGCGCTGGCCTCCCCAATAATGGTTCATTTGTCCAATTTGTTCGGCATAGGTTGGATCGGTGTCGGTGAGTGCGTCGGGGTCATTGGCTATGAGGTCTCCTTTTCCGCCTTTGGCGTTGGGTGCATATAGCGAAAGCAACTCGCGCTTGCCGTAGTTGTATTCTAGGATGTAGTCTTTATCTAAGCCTTCTTTGGCTTGAAGCGAACCCGTTTTCGGTTTAATGGTAAGTTCTGTTGTGCCTCTGGTCGTAAACTTGCTGTATTCTAAGGTGGTCATTAGCAAATTGGCATTGGACACAACGGCTAAAATACTGGCCAAGGCAAGCCCTCCAATTGCTAAACCTAAAGGCTTCCAGTTTTTTGCAAGCGCCAAACGGATGACCTCCGCAAGGGCTACAGCACCCAAAATAAAAGCCAAATAATAAGTCATTTGAAGGTGATTGGCGGTGATATTGAGCCCCAAAAACAAAGCAAATACAGCTGAGCCAAGCAACCAACGACCCCTAAAGGCCAATAATAAACCGCCGAGCGCAGGCGCCATATAAGCAATAGCATTCACTTTCGACATGTGGCCTGCACCAAGGTACAAGATGTTAATTGTCGAAAAACCGTAGCCGAGCGCTCCGATCATGGCCAACCATGGATTGATGCGCAGACATAGCCCGAGGATGTAAAATCCTAACATGGAAATAAAGAGGATCCCGACTGGACGTGGCAAGCCTAATTTGATGAGTTGATCAGCTTTAGTGAGCCAGTTGGCACTTTGATCTGCCGAAATTTGATAGGCCGGCATACCTGAAAACATAGCGTTGGTCCAGCTCGGTTGTTGGCCGTCGTGGGTAAGCTTGTAATCAAAAATTTCTTTGGACATCCCTTGAAACTGGCGGATATCGCTTTGCTTGAGGGCATAACCGTCGTAAAGCGGTGAGAAATAAATGGAGGGCAAGACCACAAATAGAACCAAGGCAACTAGGTGTGGCAACAAAGATTTGATAGACAGTTTCATGCTTAAAATTTGGCTTGAATTTACGAATTAATGGCTTGGGTTGGCATAGCGCTGTACATCTGCAGCGGTAATACATTGATCGGAAAGGATAACGAGGCGCTCTATGATATTGCGCAATTCTCGGATATTACCGGTCCAGTTGAGGTCTTGAAGGGCTTTAACCGCTGCTGCTTCTATGGTTTTGAGAGCAATGCCGTGGTCTTGGCAAACTAGTTTGAGGAAATGCTGTACCAACATAGGAATATCTGAACGGCGTTCGTTGAGCGCCGGTACATGAATGAGGATGACAGCTAAACGGTGGAATAAGTCTTCGCGGAAGCGGCCAGCTTTGATTTCTTCGCGGAGGTCTTTGTTAGTGGCCGCCAAAACTCGGCAGTCTACTTTGAGGTCTTTTTCGCCGCCCACACGCTGAATGACGTTTTCTTGAAGGGCGCGCAGTACTTTAGCTTGAGCCGACAGCGACATATCGCCAATTTCATCTAGGAAGAGGGTGCCGCCCGACGCCAACTCGAATTTTCCTTTGCGGTCCTTGACAGCTGAGGTAAAAGCGCCTTTTTCATGACCAAATAGCTCGCTTTCGATGAGTTCTGCAGGAATAGCCGCACAATTCACTTCAATAAAAGGCATTTTGGTCCGGCTAGAAAGTTCGTGTAAGGAGCGTGCGACGAGTTCTTTTCCGGTTCCGTTGCCGCCGGTAATGAGCACGCGCGCATCAGAAGGGGCCACCTTTTCAATCATGGTTTTGATGGCTTCGATTTCAGTACTTTCGCCAATGATGGCAGAACCTTTGATTTTTTTGACAACTTGCTTGAGTTGCTTGGTTTCCTGAACAAGCATGTTGCGGTCTTTGACCTGGCGCAACAAGACCAAAATACGGTTGAGGTCGAGGGGTTTTTCGATGAAATCAAAAGCACCTTTTTTGATAGCCCCCACAGCGGTTTCTACGGTGCCGTGGCCCGAAATCATAATGACGGGTGTTTCGATGCCGAGCGCCAAAATTTGGTCGAGTAATTCGAGGCCATCCATTTGTGGCATTTTGATATCGGAAAACACGAGCTCATAGGTATGTGCTTTGAGTTTGTCGAGCGCCTGTGCGCCGTTTTCGGCTTCATCTACGACACAGCCCTCGAATTCTAAAATTTCGCGGAGGGCTCTGCGGATGGCGCGTTCATCGTCAATAAGTAAGACTTGCATATTTTTATTTAACAGTGCGTTCTAACATCGGTACAAACTTAAAAGTACCAAATTCTTCGGTTGTATAGGTGGTTTCAGTGGTTTTGTGAATGCGCAGCATCTTTTGCTCCGCGCCTTCGCCGACGGGGATTACCATTAGGCCTCCGACTTTGAGTTGCTCCAAAAGCACTTCTGGGATATCGGGCGCACC
>CANHSA010000029.1 GCA_947463345.1 Flavobacteriales bacterium | reverse complement strand
TCAGAAGAACTAGCCGAACTAGACGAACTACTCACCGCAACCATTCTGCAGCTCAAAAAAGCGCGTTTGCTTATTGAGGCGGTAGCTGCTGGCCAAGAAATTTCTAAATCGACCATTTGGAATACCGAAATCTCTTCTTATAAACTCGCTAAAATAGCAGCCGTCAAGGAAGAACTCAAACAGGTGCCAACGTTACTCGACGAGCCTGACGAAATCTTGGATACGGTTTTTGAAAAATCGGTCAAGAAGCAAACTGCTCCCAAAGAGAAAAAATCTACTTATGAACTCACACTTGAGCTGCTCGAACAAGGCAAAGATGTAGCCGAAATTGCAATCATAAGGCAAGTTTCCAAACAAACCATCAACAACCATTTTGTTTACCTGATCAGAAGCGAACAAATTCAATTGACCGACGTACTCTCGCCTAAACGCATCAATGAACTCGAAAGCATGTTCGAAGGCTTTACAGGCACCTCTTTAGGCCCACTCAAAGAAAAAATAGGCTCCAAAGCCACTTGGGATGAGCTCAAGCTGTATCAGGCGTATGCGCAATTGCAGTAATTGGGCAATATTTCTGTAACTTTCTGTAAATAAAAGTTTACTTCCATATGAAAATAGCACTTTTTTTATCAGGATTACTGTTTAGTATCGGTACGCTGAGCGTCTGCAATTCATTTGCAAAGTCCGAAAAGAAAGCAACTAAAGGTTCGCTCCTACAAAAAGACGAACATGAAAGAAGTTCGTCAGAAGTCGATACAAATGGCAAGAGCGTCCAGACAAGATTTCAATGCCCTTCAGGGTATCAACGTGTTGCTCCAGAAAGGAACTCTTGGGCCGCCTACCTCCAAAATTTACCCTTGAAACCACATGGCACACCAGTAAGACATTATGATGGTACTTTAAAACCAAATACCTCCGCCTATTGCGCCGTTGTGGACCTCCCTTTTTACGGAAATAAAAGTTACCAATGTGCAGATGCAATAATGAGGCTCCGTGCTGAATATTTATTTGAGCAGCAAAAGTATAATGAAATTGAATTTTTATTTGTGAGCGGTACAAATTTCAATTATGCCAACTATTTATCAGGGAAAACACCTACTTCAAGCAATCTTTGGTCTTATCTAGAAAAAGTGTTTAATTATTCGAGCACCCTTTCTTTAGACAAACAATTGAAAAGCAAGCTAACCAAAGATTTGGCCATTGGCGATGTATTTATCAAAGGTGGTTCGCCTGGGCATGCTGTGGTTGTAGTCGATAAATGCATCAATGCTAATGGTGAGGTAAAATTCATGCTTGCCCAAAGTTATATGCCAGCGCAAGACATCCAAATTCTTGTCGGCAACGACGAGAAAACACCTTGGTACGACTTAAATTTTGGCGCATACCTTTACAGCGCCGAGTACACCTTTAGCAAGGAGCAACTCAAGCAATTTTGAGTAAACTAACTTTCTTTAGTAACCATCAAGGACTCACCAAATTGATACTCACGTTAAAGTAGAGCGGATTGGTGAGGTTGTTGATCATGACGTATGGCGGCATGTCGTCAATAAGACCAAAAGCGCGGTAGTTTTCTTCGCCATTGATGAGGCGGTCCATATCGAAACGATAATTGATTCTGTAACCCGCTTGAATTGACATCCAGATGAACTCTTTTAAAGAAAATTCATAGACCATACGCAATCTGATTTCTCCTCTGCGGATTTCGAGGTCGTCTTCGCGCATTTGAAAGCCGTCTACACTTGAGGTGTTCCACATTCTGTAGCTCTGCCCCTCGAGCTCATAACCTGCAAATAGCATGTTTCTACTATTGATGGTTCTTCGGACATGGACGCGAGCAGGGAATAACATTTCTGTTCCCCATTTATTCTGTACATCTGTAGAATTAAAAAGCACAACCGGAATATAATTGATTTCACCTACTCTGTAAGTACGTGCGACCCCAACACCCCATTGCTTGAGTTCAGAGGGTCTTTTTCCGAAAATAAGTGCTGCTGAATACTTCATGTAATTGAGCGGCATCATGTCTTTAATGGTGTAATTTCCGCTGTAATCGGCAGAGCCTTGAAAAAGCATAAAATACTTATCGTTGAGCGGCTTGAAAACGGTGGTGCTGAGACCTGCTGTTTTGAGCCCATAGGCACTCAAAGATTTCAGCATCGGATTGGTCAAGGAAGCTTCATCGGCAAAGTTGTAGCGTTGCTCCCAATAATTGCCACCTAATTGCCAAACTAAATTGGTCTGTGAAATGACAGGAATGTTAAATGCTAGACGCATGCCATGTGAACGCAGTACTTGTGCATCTTGCGCATTCAGATTCCAACCACCAGTGTTGGTTTGAATGGAATTGAGGGTGTCGGCAGACATGTTGTAGCCCATTTGGTAGTCGTAACCAAAACTTATGAGCTTTGCTGGGCTTAGACCTTCAATTTTAGGGCTACAAAAACGGCGTGCGCCTTCGGCCGAATATTCGACGTTGTCGTAAAGGCTGTAATCTTCTTCTGCGACAGTAGTATCGGTATTTTCAGGAACTTGAGCCCAGAGTGTACTGAAAGAACCAAAAGTCGTTACAACGAAGGCAATTGGTAAAAATTTAAAGTGGAAAGACATCGGCTTACTTTTTAACAACCAAACGCTTCCAAACATCTGTTCTGCCAAGCGCAGAAACACCGATATAACCGCGAATGTTGAGCGTGTTTTCGTTTGACATTTTGATCACACAAGAATAAGTACTTCCGTTGAGCGCATCGTAAATAGTGCCATCGGCCCATTCGTCATCACCTTTGTAAGTGAAGTCTTTGAGCATGCGGTAACCCATTAAAGGTACTTTTTGAAGATCTGGATCTGGGTTGTTTTTATCGGTCTTTGGTTTTTTAGTGGCCGGATCGATGGGTTCCTTGAGCCATACAATTTTACCGTAGTACTTGGCGCCAATTTTTTCGATTTTGACACGAGCCCTACCGTTACTAGGCTCCCAAACACCAATTAAGCGATCGCCGCCGGTGTTAGGTGCAAAAGACCAAAATAAGGCGGCAACAAAAGAAAAAAGAAGAACAAAAGATAACTTTTTCATGGGGGTAAGTTTATAAGTTAAGGTTATAAATGAGTAAGCAAGAGCTACTTAGTATTTCAATTCAAATTCAAAAGACCCTTTGAGGGTTACATTCGCGTTGACATCTTTCAAAAAGGAGGCGTCTAGAATGACATACGCTTGCTTTTCGGCAAAGTAGTCAGTTACATTGGCTTCTTTTGAAGGCTTTAACTGTACAGATTTTAATTTGCCTTTGATGGGGTTGATCACCGCCAATTCTTGCATCGAGAGATCGGGGTTGTCTGAGGCAAAACTGACCACCAATGCGTTGATATCTTGAAAAGTAGTAGGGTCAATACTCTCAACCGTGGCATTCTTAAGTACTGCATTTTTGATTTTAATGCCAGCTTTGTAATCGGAGCCTAGCATTTCTTTGAGGTCAATTTTGGCTACATACTGGGCGGGATTGGATCCTTGAAACAACGGACCTACGTACTCAAATTGAATATCCTTGAGGGTGAAAGACTTTGTGTTTTTGGGAGCATTAAGTAATTTAAAAAGCCAAGCACCAAGTGCAATGATGACTGCTCCTATAATAATGTAGCGTAATAATTTCTTCTTCATAAGAGGGGTTAAGGAAGCTAAAAGTATCTATTTTAAAATACAAAGCACCCCCTGCTTACATTAAAGAAATTTAGGTAATGAATCAAAACTTTTTATAATTAAGAACCCTTAAAACGACTCCCCAACTACAAAATAAAAATAGCCGCCTTCTCGGCCATAGCCGTAGTCTAAACGGATGTTCAAACGCTCTGCTGGGTCTACTACAAAACGTAGCCCGGTACCTATCGAATATTTGGAATTGCTTGCACTAAGTGTTGAAGATGGGCCAAATACATCGCCTACACCTGCAAAAGCAACCGCGCCAAAGCGCCAAAATAAGGGAAAGCGGTATTCGAGTTGGGTGGCAAAAAAATGTTTGTCCCTGAATCGGTTTTTTGGATAGCCGCGTAAAATATCGTCGTTGCCAAGTGTCGATAAATCTAAAAAGGGGACGTCGCCAGTTGATAACCTAGCTTTGGTTTGCCAAGCTAAAATATGTTTGGGCTTCAGTTGCCAGTATTGCTGATAGGTAGCGTTGATGGTCTGAAAAGAAAAAGTACTCTTAAAAAGAGGCGAGAAAAAATAAGTAGAAAACTCTGCGTAGCGCCCTTTGTAAGGATTGATGATGTTGTCTCGGGTATCCAAAATGGATACCAAGCCAAGTGCGGAGCCTAAACCACCTTTATAACCCGTTATTGTACCATTTGATAGTACTCCGTTTAGAGCATATTGAAAATTGTATTCGAATTCTAGCTCGTAATCAAAACCAATAAAGAAACCGGGCTTGATTTTTTTCAATTGCAAGGATTTCAAAACAAAGAGCTGGTAACTATATAGCTCTTTTTGTGACAACTCTGTATCGTTGCCAATGCCGTAAAAGCGATCGGGGAAATCGCGGTAACGCAAATCTCCTTTCAGCAAATAATCTTCATCTTGGGTAAACACATGCCATGAAGCCCAGGTGTCTAGCTGTTTATTCTGGGTGTAATCGGCCAAAAACTGAATATAAGAAACCCTTGGGTGCACAGCTTGAACCTCTGATGGTTTGACTTTAAAGTAATACACGCCTGCCGCTCCGGCTGCCCAACGGGTATCTGGTGTGAAATACAATAAGGGAAGCGCAAACAAACCGTTTTTGTCTTCAGAAATGGTATCTGTTAAAGGCTTGAAACCAAGAATTTTCTTTGGTTTCACGATTGAATCAAAGGTAGATTGAGCCTGCACTACCTGAAGAAGTGTTGGAATGATGAAAAAAAAGAGGCGAATATGGAAGGTCGACACGTAAACTAACTTGAATTCTTGCAAATATAATCCTTATTTAAAAAGTCTTTTATTGCGTAACTTTAGAAAAAATGCAAATGAAAAAATCTATATTCTCCACTTTTCTTTTTCTGCTCTTGAATTTTGCTGCCTTGGCAATTGGTGGGCTTTTTACGGGCAATGGTGTTTCATCTGAATGGTACCAAAATCTGGCAAAAGCGCCTTGGAACCCTCCAGGTTGGGTTTTTGGTGCCACCTGGACCTTCGTAATGATCTGTTTTTCTTTTTACATGGGCCACTTGTGGGTGAATGCCGGCAAACATAAAAAACTAGTCTTCAGATGGTATGTTTCACAATTGCTATTGAACATTGCTTGGAATCCGGTTTTCTTTTACGCCCAAAGTGCCGATATGGGGCTTTTGGTAATAGTTGGCTTGTTGCTAAACATACTTCTTATCACCATAAAGTTCAGCCGCCTACAAAAAGGATGGACGCTAGCCATTTTACCTTACCTGATCTGGCTATGCATTGCAACTAGCTTGAATGCCTATATTTTTCTTTATAATTAAAGACCGATATACTTCAAGAACTCGTTTTTGGTAGCTTCGTTTTCAAACTGACCACAGAAGTTGGCCGTAACCGTACTGCTATTCACATCCTTCACTCCTCTTGACGAAACACAAAGGTGCGTGGCGTCGATCACAACCGCTACATCTTGGGTTTCGAGAACTTCTTGTAGCGCTTTGGTGATTTGCATAGTGAGGCGCTCCTGTACTTGCGGACGCTTGGCAAAATGCTGCACGAGTCGATTGATTTTCGACAAACCAATGACTTTGCCGCCAGAAATATACGCTACATGCGCCTTTCCGATGATCGGTACAAAATGGTGCTCGCAGTTAGAGTAGAATAAAATGTTCTTCTCTACAAGCATTTGGTTGTACTGGTATTTGTTTTCAAAGAGTTTGACATCCGGAAAATTCGCAGGGTTGAGACCCGAGAAAATTTCCTGAACATACATTTTTGCCACGCGCTGCGGTGTTCCGCTCAGGCTGTCGTCGGTGCGGTCCAGGCCGAGAATGTCCATGATTTGGCCAAAATGTTGTGCAATTTGCTCTATTTTTTCGGCATCTGAACGGTCAAAAGCATCCTTACGGAGTGGTGTATCTACTGAGGTACTGACGTGTTCGTCTCCGATTTCGTCAATTAAAACATCTATGTGTGTTGGGGAAGCTACTGGCGTATTTTGTTTCATCTTTGTGTTTTTTAGTTAAACAAAAAGAGAAGGTTTTGGTTCGGTAAGCTTGGAAAGAAAACCAAAATCGACAAAAAGATAGAGCTCCTTCTAGTAGGTAAATTCGAAGGGCTCTGAAAGAACTAGTTCCCCAGATTTTAGCGCAGCAAATGCAGTAATGTAGTATTGACGTCCGGGCGTAAGTATTATATTGGTACTGGCCGCAAAAAACATCTTTGAATAGAACTTCGGACAAGGTAAACCAACTTCTGCCAAAGTACTGACTGGTGCATTAGGAATGGTATCAAGCTGAACACCATAAAAAAGTACTTTTCCTAGGGGTAAAGTGGTGTAATCGACAGTGACTTTTAAATCTGCATCGTTTGCGCCTGTTCTTACCATTGAAACGGTAGGTTTTGTGGTGTCAAACTTTGTACAGGCAAATAACAAAGGAACTAATACTGCAAAAAGGATATTTTTCATGAATTCCGAAATTAAAATCTAAAACCTAAACCACATTGATGAAACACGGTATACAAAAAGTTTGGCCTTTCAGCTTGGGAACTGAAAGATGGTGTTGGGATTTCAAAATAAGGCGTTGTGACCACATAGCTGATGGAATACTCTCCAAACACTTTCAATTTATTCCCTATGGGCTTTTCAAAACCCACATGGGCTTTCACTCCACCACCACTTGTATAAATAGACGTTTGGTCGTAAACATTGATGCCCATTGAGAGGAAAGCATCCGGTCCAAAATAAAAATTTGGACAATTTTTAAACAAAAAGTAATCCCAACTCGTCACTAATTGACCGTTCAAAAACATCGTACTAGTGTAGGTTTTGGATTGAATAAAATCTCCACCAAAGCTTCCGTAATTATGATCATATCCAATCAGGGAAGCGCCAGCGTTTTTATGATAGAATAAATCTAAAGCCACTCTTGCGCGCACATTAAATACTTTTGGGGATTCTTTACCCAGAGACAAACAAGCACCTTTTCCAACAAGAGCACCTATATCCGTACCCGGTATGGCACCTCCAAATCTGATGTACTTGCCTTGTCCAAAACCCGTTAGCACAGCAAAAAAGCTGATCAGCAAGACAAATTCTTTGAGTCGATTATTTTTCATCTTATTTCTGATATTGAATGTTAAGGTAACTGAACAGCAAATAAGAAGGGATGGCAAACCCAACACCTTCTGTGTCTTTTCCTACTAATTTGGATTGAATAACGCCATGAAGGGTGCCGTTTTTATCAAAAAGAGGGCCTCCGCTGTTTCCTCCATTGATATTGATATTGAGCTGCAGTAAATTGTTGTTATTTGTTGTTCTCTCATTTGAAATCAGGCCCAAACTAACAGACTGTCCTAATTCGATTGATTTGGGTGCACCAATGGTATACACTTCAGATAAATTCTTAAATGATTTGATGTCAGAAAGTAAAAAAGCTTTCTCAAAATTGTAAGCCACTTTGAGCAAGGCAATATCTCGGGCCCCGTTGTAGCGAATGACTTCTGCATCTAAAAGAATGCCGTTTGAAAGAATCACTTTAACGCTTGACGGTTTATCTTGGTTTTTACCTGCAATCACGTGGTAGTTGGTGAGGATGTATCCATCCTGAGAAATCGCAAAACCAGATCCATGACCACCATCGGTGCGCTTGATAATAACAGAAGCCAATGCAGCATCAGAAACTTCTTTAACAAGGAGGCTAGGTTTTGGAAGGCTTAAAAGTGGCTCTTGCGAATTGAACTCTTTTTGTACAGGCAATTTTTGTTGAAATGGAGCTGTTTGCTTGAGTTCGTAGTAACTCTGAGCTAAGGCATCGTTGATCATCCCGACGTAATCTGGAATTTTATAACTTTCAGAGACAAAGGGGTCTGAAAAACTATAGGTATCCAATGAATCTATGATTTCATCGTAGGAATTAAAGCTTGTCCAGGTGACCTTTATTCCTAATTTCCTGTAATTCTCATAGCCTTCAAACATTACAAATTCATCAATTTCTTTAATTTTTGCCTCAAGGAAAATCGTGTTGTTAAAGTCTTTAAAAACGGTATTAATGGTATCGACGAAGCCAGACTGATACAAAACCTCAAATAAATCTTCCGTAAAAATTGTGTTCTCAGCAAACAGTGTTTTGCGCTCCTCATCTTTTTCTAATGAAGCTGAAAATAACTTTCGACCGCGCTTCTTTTTTGTTAATTGCGCAAGGCGTTCTTCTTCGAGTCTTTTGGCTTCTAAATTTTCGCTGATGCGCAATTCCTTTTGTTGAAGCAGTGTAGGCTCGATATCTAAGGCATGGGGTACTAAGTAAAATTGGATGTCCTCGTCAAAGTTTTGTATATCGATTTTGACATCCTGAATATTTATGTAGCGTTGATCTGGATTGCGTTTTAAAAATGCCACCTGATGTTTCAGATGCACTTCATTGGCATATAAAAATGACTGTGGCTCACGGAGTACGTTATCCCAACCAAGCGCAACGAGCGGTAGGTCTAAAATAGCAATTGGGTAAAACAAAGGGTCTCTTTTTTCAGGAATCAGCAAATGATGTTCGTCTTTAAAACCAGGTGTTTGAATGACTATTTCTTGAAAACCTGATCTTTCGATTTCGGTGCTGATTTTTTTACCTTTACCCAGTTCTTTTTCTGTGGCGTTTACATGGCTTGAATCAGAATCTGTAAGAAAAACTACTTGCTGGGTATCTGGTAGAAAAAAAGCTGTACAAGAACTCAATAGCAATGCGGTAGCAATGAAGCTAACTTTGATGATTTGTTGCATATCTGCATAAATTTGAAACAATAAAATTAAAAAAACTCCAGCAAATCGCTTCGGCAGCATGAAATTATTTGTAATACAAGCAACTATTCCTTCAAATTTCACGTCCTTTGCGGGTACAAAAATTAAACACGTGAAAAAATCTACCTTATTTGTGGCCATCGCCCTCGCTTTTAACTCTTTTGCCCAGTCGGTAAAGAGTGAGCAAATTACTTACACTTACACCAAACTGCCAACCAACCCGGTTCAGCCAAAGCCTACTACCTACAACGCTACGGTAACAGCTGCCTACGAAGCAGAAAACCAAAAGTTAATGGCGCAATACGAGGCCGATAAAGCGCAAGCTGAAGCAGATTATCAGCGCGACATGGCAGATCTTCCTAACAAACAAAAAGCTGCCGACGACAAATTTGAGCGTGAAACCAAAGCTTGGAACGAAAAATCTACTGCGTCAAAAATCATCGAAAAACAAGTCCTTAACGAAAACAACAAGCCTGTCAAAGACTACGTGCCACAACCTTACCGCCGCACTATCCCCATGCCAGTCATGAAAACGGCCTACGATTACAATTCTTTGGCTTCTACCTACCTCTTTATCGATGGTTTGCAAAAAGGCGCTGCCAATGCCCTTAACTATACTGTAACTTTACAAGGTTTTGAAGCTACTCCAGCCAAAATTGTAACTGAAGTAAAGGATGAAGTATCGCGTAAAGACGGCGTAAGCACTACAACTAAAGTGACTTACTACCACATCGAGTTTACGTATCGCCACCCCATGAGTTTCCGCGTGACCAACGCCATTAACCAAGAAGTTTACGCTGCTGCTCCTGCCGAATTCACAGAATTCAAATTGTACAAAGGCGCAGCTACCAAAACACAGCCTTCAATGGATGTGAGCGCGGTTGTCAAATCAATGGAAGACAAATGCTTACAAGACAACCTCAAAGCCATCAATCACATGGTCAATGACCGCATTGGTTATGAGCGCACTGAAGAAACATTTGATATGTATTTCGTGAAGTCTAAAGATGAGTCGCACAACGACATCCTAGATGCTTTTAATGCCGCTAATCTTGGTTTCAAAATGCTCGGCACCAACGAAGCACAAGGCGCCATGAAATTAAACGAAGCCATTACAATCTGGAAAAAAGCACTTGAAGAGTCTGACATCGACAACAAAAAAGCACGCATCGACAAAGATGTAACCGTTGCCATCTATTTCAACCTACTCGAAGCTTATTTTGCATTGCGCAACACAGCTGAAGCCGACGAAATCCTCAGAATAATGGGCCGTATGGACATCTCTAACCGCGACAAAAAACAACGCGAAGCTTACGAGCAAGCCTACATCGACCTCAAATTGCGCATGGCCGCTAATGGCTTGTAATTAGAAAGGTCCTGTCTGCACATGAAGCTACTCCTGATTTTTTTATCCTGTAGTCTACTTGTTCAGGCGCAACTTTACAAAGACCCAAGCCAGCCCAACGAAGCGCGCGTTGCCGACCTCCTTGGCCGCATGTCTGCTTCAGAAAAAGCTTGGCAACTCTTTATGGTCCCTTCGGACTTCGATACCACCAAATGCCGTTTTAACGACGGCATTTTTGGTATCCAGTTATTTGCCTCGGCGCTCTCAGACCCCACTCAACAAATCCTGAACTATTCAAGTGCAAACACCAATCTTGAACTCATTGCGCGGGCCAACGACATTCAAAAACATTTCATTGAAAACACGCGCTTAGGTATACCTATCATCTTTTTTGACGAAGGCTTGCATGGGCTGGTCCGGGCACAAGCCACAAGCTTTCCGCAGGCTATTGCACTGGCCGCCACCTTCGATCCGCTTTTGGTCCAGACTGCCGCGCAGCAAATTGCGCGCGAAGCGCGCCTCATTGGCATTAGGCAAGTACTGAGCCCAGTGCTCAATTTGGCCTCGGACGTCCGCTGGGGCCGCACCGAAGAAACCTTTGGCGAAGACCCCTACTTAGCGAGCCAAATGGGCTTGGCTTTTGTGCGGCCCTTAGAAGCCGCCGGCGTGGTGTGCACGCCCAAACATTTTGTAGTCAACGTTGGCGCCGGCGGCCGAGACTCCTATCCTATTGGTCTGAGCGAACGCGCCCTTTACATGAGCCACTTCCGTCCGTTTCTCACAGCCTTCCACGAAGGCAAAGCGCGGTCAGTCATGAGCGCCTATAATTCATTTGATGGCTGTGCTTGTTCGGCCTCGGAGAAACTACTCCTAGAAACACTCAAAAAAGATTGGGTTTTTCGTGGCTTTGTGATTTCCGATGCCAATGCAGTTGGGGGCGAGCTCGTTTTGCACCGCACCGCACGCACTTACAACCAAAGCGGTAAACACGCGCTTTCTGCCGGCCTTGACGTTATTTTCCAGACCGATTGCGCCCATTTTAAATTATTTGAGCCCAGTTTACTCGGACAAGATCTCGAGCAAGCTCGCATCGATTCAGCTGTGGCGCGGATACTACGCGTCAAATTTGAACTCGGGCTTTTTGAGCAGCCTTACTTAGAACTCCCAAAAGAGAAGGAAATCCAAAAGTTACTGTCTGAGGGCTTCGACCTCGCTCAAAAGTGTGCAGAAGCATCTATCGTTTTACTCAAAAACGACATTTCCCCTACGCATATACCCATTTTACCACTCGCTAAGGACAGCAAAATCTTGCTTCTTGGTGAAGCGGCAGCAGAAGTCAAACTCGGAGGCTATAGCGGTAAGGGATTTCAAAACGTTAGCATCAGAGAAGGTTTAGAAGAAGCCTTTGGCGTCAAAAATGTAAGTTATCTTGCATATCCTGAAAAACCCTGGGCATCCAAAGAAGTGGTGCTCGAAACAAAAAATAAGTGGTTTGAGCTTCCCAACGGATTCAACGCCAATTATTTCAATAACCCCACGCTATCAGGAGCACCCGTTTTAAATAGAACAGAAAATCAAATTGACCACCATTGGACACTCTATGGCCCAAGTGAGCTGACGGGCAATGGTTTTTACGCTGCGCGCTGGGAAGCCCAATTGATCGGCAAGCAAAACACTACAATTGAACTCGGTTTGGCGGGCAACGACGGCTTTCGTTTGTACCTCAACGACACCCTGCGCATAGACCAATGGGAAAAGCAAAGTTTTCACCAAAGAAAAATAGCTATCGACGTCAGAGAAGGTCAACCCTACCAATTGCGCATAGAGTTCAGAGAACCACAAGGCAATGGTCGGATCAAACTGTTCGTCGAGGAGCCTAGCAGCGAAGTCAGCCAGGCCTATTTAGATTTAGAAAAGCATTTAGACAGCGATGTGGCGATTGTGGTGGTGGATTACCCTGAGGGCGAATTTCAGGACCGCTCCTCATTAGCTTTAGCTCCTGAACAAATCAAGCTCATTAAAGAACTCAAAGCTTGTGGCTTGCCTGTAGTAGTTGTGGTTGTTGGTGGCAGCGCAGTTACCATGACAGACTGGCAAGACGACGCCTCGGCAATTCTTTACAACTGGTATAGTGGTGAAGCTGGCGGTCTTGCGCTCGCCAACATACTGAGCGGAAAAGTGAACCCTTCGGGGAAACTTCCATTCACGATTCCGCAACACGAAGGCCAATTGCCGCTGAGTTATTGGCACGAAGCCACGGGCCGCGGCGACGACTACATTACCGGAAGCGGAGAACCCCTCTACCCTTTTGGCTACGGACTCAGCTACACCAAGTTTGCATACAGCCAATTAAAAATAGAACAAAGCACTTACTCCTTACCGAGTGGAAACGACACCATTGAACTTTCCTTCCTCATTGAAAACACGGGGCAGTTCGACGGCGCTGAGGCCATCCAGTTTTATGTCAAACCCATTTACAGTGCAGAAACCTTACCTGTACAATACCTCATCGATACCAAAAAAGTCGCGCTCAAAAAAGGCGAAACAATAGGCTTCATTTCCTACAAAATTCCGCTATCCAAGTTAGGCATCCCGACAGGGCCTGGCTCAGATGCCTACCCTACGCAATTTCAAATCCAAATTGGCAGTTCTTCCAAAGACATCCGCCTTCAATCTCCCATCCTTCAAATTCAATTCTAATGCGTCTTTTTATCCTTTCAGTTTCACTTCTTCTTTCCAATTTAGTACTGGCCCAAGATACACTCCGCGCGCTTTTCATAGGCAACAGCTACATGGGCGTCAATAATTTACCTTCGATGGTGAGCGACCTGAGCACCTCTTTAGGCGATGTCTTGATCATCGATAGCAATACGCCAGGGGGTCAAACCTTTCAGAACCATGCAGCGAACCCGATCAACTATCAAAAGATGGCAGCGCAAAATTGGGATTACATCATTTTACAGGGGCAAAGCCAAGAACCGAGCTTTCCGTATGCGCAAGTCAATTCTCAAACACTGCCCTACGCTGTGCAGTTGGCCGATAGCGCCAAAGCCATTCAACCTTGTAGTCAGGTCAACTATTTCATGACCTGGGGCCGCCAAAACGGCGATCCGCAATGGGATTCGATCAATACTTTTGACAAAATGAATACCCGCTTGCGCGATGCATACCTGCGCATTGCAGACTCCGCCAACGCGGCTGTTTCACCCGTTGGCGTTGCTTGGAAATATGTCCGCGACAACTATCCGGTGATCAATTTGTACCAACAAGATGGCTCCCACCCAAGTTTGACGGGTTCCTATTTAGCCGCTTGTGTGTTTTACACCTCCTTGTTTCACAAAAGCAGCGTCGGTAGCGCTTACAACCCTGGAATAGACCACGCCGATGCCTTACTGATCCAACAAATTGCAAGTGCTGTTGTCTTGGACAGCCTTTCAACTTGGAAACTCATTCATAGCGACAGCACACTGCAGGCAAACGCCAGTTACTCGAGTATTCCTGGAGCCAGTTTATTGAGTTTTTCAGCCACGGCAAATGAAGCCGCTAATTTCACTTGGTATTTTCCTGACGGATCGATAGAAACTGGACCAATAATCGGTTTCGAATACAATTTATCGAGCTATCAAGTACTGCTTGTAGCTGAAGGTTTGTGTGATACCGATTCAGTGTTGATAGAGGTAACTAATGCAAATGCCGGGGTTTCTGCAATTGCACCTTTTCAATGGCAAATGACAGGGCCAAACTCCATTGAAATTAGAGGAGAAAAAAATCTAGCTGTAGCAGCCTTTGATGTACTCGGAAGAAAATGTCCTATAGAAATAGAAAATAATGGCGTCAATAGCCTTCTTTCCTTTTCTAATAACGCAGCATTTATAAAAATAGAGACCACCAACGGAAGCACCATTATCAGGGTTCCTATTTTCCTTCATTAAGTACTTTGGTTCTCGAGAAGTAAGTGGCTTCGGTGATCACAATCGGATTAGGATTATACCATTTGACGAAATAGCCAAAGTCGGTGGCATTGCTTTTGCGCCATTTTTCAAATTGATCATTGGGAGCTTGGGCAAAAATCCAATAGTTATAGGAATCCCAGAAGTTCATGTCGTCAATTTGCTGCCAAAATGAATACAGTATCATCCCTTTGGTTTTGTCTTGTTCTGTCAAGATCTTTAAAAGTTGTTTTCTTATTGCTGTGAGTGACGCAACATTGATACTCGGCTTCTTATTTTCGATGGCATAAGCTGCTGCAGCTAGCCCAATAGTCATTTCGAAGTCCATGGTAAAAGGGCTCGCGTCCTTCGCAAAGCTAATTTGCCATTGTCCTTTCTCGTATACGAGCGCTTTTTGATAGGTTTGATAAAGCAAAGCGCTGATTTCGCGGGTGCGTTGGGTATTGCGCTCCAGGTTCATAAAAATTTCACCGTAAATGACACCCCAAATTTCGTTTTCTGAATTGCAATAGATGCGCGCCAAGCGGTAGTAATTGGATGGATATTCAGGCGCCATTTCAATGCCTTTTTCGTAATAAGGTATGGCCTGATCGATTTTATTTTGAATGAGGTAAATATTGCCCGACTCTACATACAAGCGGCCACTGTTCGGAAAGCGCTCGAGGCCTTTGGCATAAGCTGCAATGGCTTCTTCTGGTTTGCCAATGATGTCTAAGCTATTGCCAATCATTTGCCAAAGCTGATCTGTTGCCTGCGCGTGATCGGTCTGGGTTTGCATGATTTCAAGTGCTTTGGCGTAATCTTTTTGCATATAGTAGCTATAAGCGTACTCGTACCAGGCGTCGTAATTGGTGGAGTCTTTCTGCAAAACACCTTCTAGAATGACACGGCTTTGCGAAAAATTACCTGCATCCATTTCTTTGATGGCTTCGTTGATCTCTTTGCTAGCAGGGTTTTCTTGCGCAAAGGCGACTGAAAATGAAAATGTAACGAGGAGTGTGAGGATCAATTTCATTGGAAAGGGTTTATTTGGAAGTGGGTTAATTTAATGGCTTTTGATGATGATGTGCGCCAAAAAACGCGTCTGGCACCACAAAGATGAGCTATTCTTGCTAAAAAACTACGAATTGGCCTGATTTTACCAATTTGATAGCCCATAGCAACTGTGTAAATTCCTTCTTTGGTTTCGACCACTAAATACTGATGCGAATAGCTTGGCAAAGACGCTAATATCGCTTGGCTGTACAATTGTGCGCTGAGAATGGGCCAAGTTTGAGGGAATTTTAGCGTTCTTTTGACTTGGTGCTTCACTCGCTTCCAGTTGGCTCGGTAGAAATTCTTGGATTTTCGATCTTTTAAATGAAATTCATTGATTGCATATAAGATATGGCAAAGATCACTGTACATCGGGCCTTGATAAGCAAAGCGCTGATCACCATCTATGGCCGCTTCAGTTGGCTCTCCTTCTTCATCGTACCAGCGAAATGCATACTTGAAATAGGCCTCACATACATGTGGTTGGTATATGATTTGGTAAGCCCTTCCTGAAGACGGCGGCTCATTAATGACAAACAGTTGCTTGTAACTTTCCCCAGGGTGCAGGCTCCAAAACTGCATGTATTTGTGGTCTGAAGCAGCTGAGTCGGGAAGCACTAAGCTGTAGGTGGTGTCTAGTGTCCACTTCATGGTTTGGACACGCTCATAGGCATATACTTCAAACAAACCCATACCAAGTTGCGGATGCCCCGGAATAAGTATGCTGTTGTGTAAGGCAGAAGTATTTTTGATCTCTAACTCCAAAACGGTGTACTGATTTGA
>CANHSA010000028.1 GCA_947463345.1 Flavobacteriales bacterium | reverse complement strand
GACCGCAAAGTGTTTAAAAACCTTGATTTAGCTTACCGTGCAATGGCCGATCTAGGCACTGCAGCATGCGCGCTCAATGCAGCCAACGAAGAGGCTGTTGCCGCGTTTTTGGACCGCAAAATCTCCTTCTTAGAAATTGGCCAGCTCAACGAGTTTTGTATGCAAAATGTGGCCAATATCCTGAACCCGCGCTACGAAGATTACGTGGCTACCGACGCCAAAGCAAGGGCTTTTGTACAAGAGCAATTCGGCAAATAAATAGGCTTAAAAATTAGCCCGCAACTCCATTCCGCCCGTATGAACCACCGGAAGTCCTTCCATGAGGCGACCACCATAGTTGAGGCTCAGTTGTAGGTTTTTACCAACAATTTTCTGAAAACTCAAGCTCCAGGTCCAGTTGGTTCCGGGTCTTAAACCTTCCAGCATTTCATAGCCCACCGCAGAAAGCGCTGAGCCCGTAAAGTCAAAATTTACGTATTTAAAGGACCCATTAAGGCTGCCCTTTTCACTTTGATTGAACTTCCAAGTGGCCTCTAAAGATTTGGACAAGGCAGTCTGGCCGCCTAATTGCAAATCGTTTGTCTTATTGCCAACACTTCCAATCAGGCTTAGTCTTACCTTAGATCCTTCTTGATAAATGAGTTGCGGTTTCAATTCTCGAAAATTGATCAGAAAATTTCGGCCGCTGGTGTAATCGGCCAAGGCGGCTGACTGCCCTGTTGACAAAGTGGTTTCGAACGCAAATTGAGTGGAGATATTGACCCGCAAGTTGAGTTGATTTTTATGCAAACTTCGCGCGTCATAGCCACTGGCAAGTAGCATTTTACTTTCTTGTTGCAGCCAGCTGTATTCGGCGCTGAACACTTTTGCATTGCGGTTAAAAAACAAGGAATTCGAGAACTGCGCATTGGCCGATTGCAAAGCAAGTTCTGAAATATCAGCTGCCAACGGATTGACCCACTGCAACGTACTGGCGTCTTGTAATTTGCGTTTTACCCGGATCCGGGTTTGGTTGGAAAATTTTGAAAGCACACCCAAAACGCCCTTCCGTTGTCGCCAAAGGAGTTCGGGTCGCCATAAAATACTTTGGTTCCATTCATTAGAAAACACCGGTGCATAGCTTGCGCTTGGTACAAAAACACGAATGTAATCGGCTTGGTCTGCGTAAATGGCTTGTTCAAATTCATTGAGGTCTTTGATGCCATCTCCGTTGTAGTCTATCCAGGTATAAATACCTTGCCCGTCGTTGACGCGAATGTATTGAAAACGCCGTTTTTGTTCTAGCCCCGACCCAATCTCGTAAAATGTGTTGAGGGTGAGCGCATTTTTAAAATAGCGCGCATTGTAATCCAAACGGGCTACCAAACTTTTTTCGGCTTTTTGGTCTATTAAAGAAGAATCTAGGATAGCTAGTTGTCTTGCGCCGAGTAAAACTTGAAGGTTTTGCCCAGCTTTCGGATCCCACTTGAGTTCTAAACCTGTTGTTTTGGCTTTGGCAGCAAGTTGCAGCAAGCTATCAGGGCGCCAATCATACCTTTCGCGGTAAAATATTTTCAAATCAAGTTTGTTTGTGGTCTGGATGGCAACAAATGCTTGGGCATCGTAAAATTGATAAGAGTTTCCTTGAGTTGGGCCGCTATACTTGTTCCATTCGTGGTCGTCTATCCACCCAATTTTAAATATGCCGAGTTGTTTGCTGAGCTGCAAGCGGTGCCTTACAAAATAATTTTGGCCGGCCTGGGTTTGTGAACGCAGTGCAGACGCATCCCATTTGGCGCTCCATTTATTTTGTTTCCAATTGCCATCTGAATACAATCTTTGCCCTTGAAACACACTGTCAATTGCCAAGATTTGTCCGGTTAAATTGAACTGCCCTCTTGAACTATGCGCTAAACTTTGTTTGAATTCGAGTTGTTTTTGAGCCCCAAAATAGTTTTGGTTGCGGATGTTCCAATCTCGGTCAAATTCTACGGCCCGAAACTGCTCAATAGGCTCAAATTGGGTGTTTAAATACAGGTATTCCAAGGAAGTTTCGAGGCTGCGTTTATTGCTGTCTACGGCTGTGGTTTGCTGAAAGCGCAGGCCGCCTTTCGATGCAAAACCAAGGTTGTTTTGGTCGTCTAATTTTGAATACAAATTGAGGTCGTTTTCACTGAGCGCATTTTCTGTATAAACGAACCAACCGGGACGCAATTGATAAGCAAGGCCAGTACTTACCATTTGTTTTCTTTTAGGGGTTTGCACCCGCCTAATTGGCGCAAAATTACCCTGCGAAATGCCATTGATTGGCGCCACCCATTTGTAGTAATTACCTGAAGCACTGACGCCACTCAACACGTAATCACCCTGATTTGGACCCACATCGCTAAACGTACAACGGTAATGAGCAAGTGTAGCATCTACACTAAAGACTAAAACATTTTGAAAACCAAGCGTGTCGATGAGGCGATACATATTGGCGTTTTCCAGGAAGCCAGAGGAATCATAACCTAATACGAAGGCTTGGTTCAGCTGGTCGCCAATTTGACTTATTTGCAACAGTTGCTGATCGGAGAGGAGCTGTTGCAGCGGTTGGTTTTTGAGGTCTTGTTCTTGATAAAGCGCCACCCAAGTTTTGAGTTTTTGTCCTTCATAGCGCGTGGTGTGTTGGAGCAAGCTGCGGGCGTAATTTTGGTCGGCGTATTGAAACTCAGCTACGATTCTGCTGTCTTTGGTAATGAGGTGCCTCGAGGTAAAGGTGAGTTCGGCGCTTGCGTAGTCAATGACATAATCGAATTCTTGTCCGCGCTGCATGAGTTGACCGTCGATATAAATGCGTTCGGTACCTGCAAGAATTAAAATGTAGGGTTCGTTGTTGGCGCCAATGAGGCGATAGGGCCCCTGAACCGCTTCTAAACCTTGAATAATTTGTCTTTGAAACTTTCCTTTTGACAAGCCAACGCTGCTTTGGGTGTAGAGTTTAGCGCCGTTCGCGATTTGCCAATTATATTGCCCTGTTAGGCCTTGCGCGCGTTTGCGATAACTCATGAATTGGCCGTCTGGTTTATCGATCCAGAAGTCGCCAGCCGTGATCTTGAGTTGCTCGTTATGGATTTGAATAAAGACTTGATCAAACTCGCGGAGCTGATTGGTTGTGCCCGAGGCTTGAAAAGGAATATTGGCATCGGAAAGCGCTGCTGTGAGCATGAGATTGGGCGCAATTTGCCCATTGATTTGCAGGTTGAGCGCCGAGTTGAGGCCAAGACTTTGGTTGTTTCCAAAACCAATTCCACGGGCTAAACTCCCGCTTTTGTGCATGGAGCTTCCTCCAAATAATTCATTTGTTGAACTGGTACGAATTTGAAATTTTTCGCGTTCTTTTTCTAAATCATTTCCATTTTGAACAGAGGGAATGACGTAGCGCTGAAAGCTTTGCTGAAGGGCTAGTGGAAATACTTGAAAACGCAGGTAAATGGTATCAGTTGGCACTTCGATCCATTGAAAAACATTCGTGGTGCTATCCAATAAATAAGCTGTTTTTAGAAAAGAAAGGGTGTCACTAAATAAAGCTGTGCTTGAAAAATGGAAAGATGGCGTGTAGATAGCGCTGCTGTCCAAAACTATTGTTTGCTGTGTTGGTGCTAGCGCAAGTACTTTTTTATGGACCTGACTATAGCTAGTTGGCGCAAAGAGTTGGCAGGCCAATAATACAAGTAAACAAAACTTCAAGAAGCGTTTCATGGGCTAAGACCTCCTATTAACGTCGAAATTGCCCAGACATTGCGTTACTCGATGACCGAAAAACCTGTATAGGCTTGCAAGGCCTTAGGAATTTGAATGCCGTTTGCTGTTTGGTGATTCTCTAGTAGCGATGCCAAGATGCGCGGCAGGGCCAAAGCTGAACCGTTGAGGGTGTGGCAAAGTGTAGTTTTTTTGTCGTCTTTGAAGCGCAATTTCAAGCGGTTTGCCTGAAAGGTATCAAATCTAGAAACAGAACTTACCTCTAGCCACTTTTCTTGAGCTGCAGAGTATACCTCGAAGTCGTAGGTGAGTGCAGAGGCAAAGCCCATGTCGCCGCCACATAAGCGCAAAATGCGGTAAGGCAGCTCTAGTTTATCGAGTAGGTTTTTGACGTGCTCGAGCATTTCGTCAAGTGCTTTGGCGGTGTTGTCGGGGTGTTCCACGCGTACAATTTCTACTTTGTCAAATTGGTGGAGGCGGTTGAGGCCACGCACATCTTTGCCATAAGAACCCGCCTCGCGTCTGAAACATGGGGTGTAGCCACACATTTTGATGGAAAAATTGCCGTCGGGCAAAATGACATCGCGGTAAATGTTAGTCAGCGGAACTTCAGCTGTTGGGATGAGGTAGAAGTCGTCTTCTTTGACGTAATACATTTGGCCTTCTTTGTCTGGAAGTTGGCCTGTACCATAACCACTGGCTTCGTTGACCATGTGCGGAGAAATGAATTCTTCATAGCCCGCCGCAATGGCTTCGTCTAAAAAGAATTGAATGAGGGCACGCTGTAGTCTGGCGCCTTTGCCTCGGTAGAATGGAAAACCGGCACCGGTTACCTTGACGCCGAGTTCGAAATCGATGAGTTTGTATTTTTTTGCGAGGTCCCAGTGTGGTTGAGCTTCAAATCCAAATTGTGGAATAGTGCCGGCTTCAAAAATGTTTTGGTTGTCTTCGGCTTCACGGCCCTGTACTACCAACTCGTTAGGGACGTTTGGCAAAGTATAAAGTAGTGCTTGAAGGCTTTCTTCTAAGGCATTGACTTGCACTTTGAGTTCGGCTTCTTGTGTTTTTAAGACACTTGTTTTTTCTTTGAGTGCGCTTGCTTCGGCTTGTTGGCCACTTTTGAAGAGCTCGCCAATGGTGCGGGCCAATTGGTTCATTTCGGCCGCCACCTGATCGAGTTGTGTTTTGGCGGAGCGCCAGTTTTGGTCGGTTTCGAGGATGGCCTCAATGGTCTGACTTGCGTCGATATTTCTTTTGGCCAAACCTGCAAGTATGGCTTCTTTTTCTTGACGTATCCGTTGGATTTCTAACATATGTACTCGATTGTAAGACAAAAGTAAGCAAATACGCTTAAAATGACCGATGTTGTCCATACTAAGCTGTTGATTATTCCTTGAAAAGCCGTGCTTTGAAGTGCAGAATTGCGCTAATTTTGGAAGATGAGTTTGCACGACGTAAAAATAGTAAGCAAGAGTCGCCATGAAGCACCTTCTTATCAAACAGCTGGCGCTTCCGGAATGGACGTGCGCGCAGTACTAGAAGCTCCGCTTACCTTGGCCCCCATGCAACGCGCTTTGGTACCGACAGGTATTTTCCTAGAAATGGACCAAAGCCTAGAGTGTCAGGTAAGGCCACGCAGTGGTTTGGCCTTGAAAAAAGGCATTACCGTTTTGAATACACCAGGTACAATTGACGCCGATTACCGTGGCGAAGTTGGCATCATTCTTGTCAATTTGTCGGCCGAAGACGTCACCATCACCGACGGCGAACGCATTGCACAACTCGTTTTTTGTAAAGTAGAAAAAGTAAACCTGATCCAAGTCCAAGAACTGGGCTCTTCGGAGCGCGGCGAAGGTGGTTTTGGCAGCACAGGTGTGAAATAATATCATCATGAAAGTAATTGTCCCAATGGCGGGTCGCGGCAGCCGACTCAGACCCCACACACTCACCATTCCCAAACCACTTGTTCCGGTAGGAGGCAAGCCTATTGTACACCGCTTAGTAGCCGATATCGCGCGCGTTTGCGCTGAGCCTATTGAAGAAATCGCTTTTGTGGCGGGCGAGTTTGGCGAAGCTGTAGAAAAAGAACTCTTGGCTGTTGCAGAAAGCCTTGGCGCTAAAGGCAGCATTCATTACCAATTGCAAGCGTTGGGTACTGCTCATGCAGTGCTTTGCGCCGCCGAGGCCTTAGACGGCCCAGTTGTAGTGGCTTTTGCCGACACACTGTTCAAGGCCGATTTTAAAATCTCCAAAGAAGACGAAGGCATTTTATGGGTCAAGCAAATAGAAGACCCCAGTGCCTTTGGTGTGGTCAAACTCAATGCAAATGGTGAAATCATCGATTTTGTAGAGAAACCTCAAACCTTTGTTTCCGATTTAGCCATGATCGGTATTTATTACTTCAAAGACGGCGCGCGCCTCAAACAAGAACTCCAATACCTCATTGACAACGCTGTCATCAAAAGCGGTGAATACCAGCTCCCGGATGCCCTACGCAGGCTCACAGAAGCGGGTGTGTCGTTTAAACCAGGAACCGTAGACGAATGGCTAGATTGCGGCAATAAAGAAGTAACTGTCCAAACCAATCAGCGCGTGCTCGAACACGACCTCGAAGCGGGCCGTTTGCAACAGCTCTCCACTAATATTGTCGATAGCGTCATTATTCAGCCTTGTTATATCGGCCCTAATGTGCGCATCGAAAGATCAATTGTAGGTCCGCATGTATCACTAGGCGAAGGCACGGTTGTTACAGATGCGCATATCAAAAATAGCATTGTGGGTGCCCAGACAAAGTTAGCTGACGTTCATTTAGCTGACGCCATGATTGGCTCCAATGCGCAATATGTTGGCCGATCTAAAGACTTAAGTCTAGGCGATTTTAGCAGTGTTCATGAATAAGCTACTTTACGCCCTTGTCCTGCTTGTTTTGGCTTCGTGTAAATTACACGAGCCAGTTGCGGCACCTCAAGACCCAACTTATATCAGGCAGTTTCACAGCGGTGTACGCAACATGCTCAACGAACAGCATGAGGCCGCAATCCAAGATTTCAAAGCTTGTCTTGCCAAACAACCCAACGACGCAGCGGTACATTACGCACTTTTTCAGACCTACCTCAAGCAAGATCGCTACGAGGAAGCGGCCTATCATACCGAGCAAGCTGCCAAACTTGACCCTAAAAACTTGCATTATAAAAGAGAGTTGGCTTTTATGCTTCAACAATTGGGAAAAGCACAAGAGGCAGCTACTGTTTTTGAAGGTTTATTGAATGCAGAACCTAAAAACATTGATTATTACAGTGGCGCCCTTAAATGCTACGACCAACTTCAGAAACCCGCGAAGTCTTATGCTTTAATTGAAAAAATGGAGCAGCAACTTGGCGAAAATCCAAGTACCATTTTAGAAAAGTTTCGCTTACTCCAACAAATGGGTAAGTCAAAAGAAAGCGTGGCACTGCTCGAAGCGGCAAGAATTACCTTCCCTTCTGAACCGAGTATTCTAGCGAATTTAGTTGATCATTATTTCAGAATACAAGATTATTCTGCAGGTTTTGGCTTGCTCAAAGATCTAGTTGCAGCCGATCCAAACAACGGCGTGGCCCTTCTGATGTATGGCGAAATGCTCTACCGCTCAGGTAAAGTGGACGAAGGCAAAAAGTATTTGCATAAAGGTATTTTAGCAGAAGGCCCGAGTCTAGATCAGAAAATGAACATTCTGATCATGTTGGTCAATGAAAACAAACAGGCATCTGCAGACCCTAAATTGGAGCCGCTTGTTCAGTACATGACTCAAAATTTCCCCAACGAGGCCAAGGCGCATTCTATTGCAGGCGATTACTATTATGTAGCGGGGCAACCCAATGCAGCTATCAACAACTACCGCCAAACATTGCGCTGCGACCCTAATTTATATCCGGTCTGGAACCAAGTGCTCATTTTAGAATTTGAGCAAGGCCGCTGGTCCGACCTCCAAAAAGATGCCTCAGCCTGTGCAGAACTTTTCCCGAGTCAAGCACTTCCTTTCTTCTTCAAAGGCCTGACCTTGAACCGCAGTGGGGCTTTCGCAGCGGCCATCGAAAGCCTTGAAACAGCCAAATCGGTCTTGATCAAAGACAACGCACTCCTTGCAGAAGTCCTTTGTCAGTTGGGAGTCGCCAATTTTGGCCAAAAAAATAACGAAAAGGCGTTGGCGCTATTTAAAGAAGCGATGACGCTTGGTCAGGGGAACCTGCTGATAGAATTGAATTCCTTGCATGAACTTGCTAAATATCAAATTGAGGCAACTAAAACCAATGAGCGTTTGGCAGAACTTGCCATTCAATTTGGTGCAAATCCACGTTGCTTATTTGAAAATGCCTATTCTTTTTTCCAATTGGGGCAGTACAAGATGTCGCTTGACTGGCTCCAAAAGATCCAAGATCCAAAATTTGTTCAAAGCGCCGTTTACCAAGAATTACTCGGCGATGTTTATTTTCATTTAGGCCAAGTTCAAGAAGCAGTTTCTTGCTGGCAAAAAGCCCTCACTTATGGAGAAGGAAGCATTGTTCTTTCCGAGAAAATCACCAAAAAAAGCTATGTACAAAATCCTTATTAATTCACTCCTTTTTGGCTGCTTATTCTTGGGTTTAAACGCCTGCAAGACTTCAGAGGTAGTTGTGCAAGAAGGCACTATCGAAAAATTACCAAAGCTCAAAGACAAAGAGCTCATCGACCGCATCGATAGTTTGTCAGGTATAGAGCCCAAAACCTTTTATAGCAAACTGACAGTTACCTATAAAGACCAAAGCAAACCCGCCGAAGAAAACGAAATTTCACTCAAAACATCCATCAAAATCGTCAGCGATAGTGCTGTGTCGGCCATTATTACCTATGCAAAGATTCCGGTCGTTACGGCACTTGTAACCCAAGACACCCTCAGCGTTGTCAACAAACGAGACCGCTGCTACACCGTGGCTTCACTCGATTATTTAAAAGAACTATTTGGCGTCGATTTTTCCTATGAGAACATAGAAGAGATCATTTACGGCAAACCCCTAGATTACCAACTGAGCCAAAAGTATTTTGTCGACAACGACCCGTTTCATTACAGCGTGTCTACACATAAAAAACGCGATCGCAAAAAACCAGACCGCAAACAAAAAGACGACCTCATGATCCAGTACCATCTTACAAACAATGCTAAAGCCCTCAAGCAAACGCGCATCTGGAGCTTGGAAGACGCCACGGAGGTGAATGTTGTTTACTTGGAACGACAAGTCGTGGACGGTTTTGATTTGCCGTCAAAAGTGGAGATCAACATACGAACCCCGAAAAAAGCATTGTTGCTTACTTTAAACTATGAACGCGTTGAAGTCAATGAACCTCAAGAATTAATCATCGTCATACCAGAAAGCTATGAAAAATGTGATTAGACTCCTTTTGCTTTTGTGTTTGGCGCAACAAGCCTATGCACAACAAGATCAGAATCAGCTCAAGCGCGAACAACAGAAATTAGAGAAGCGCATCTCTAATACCAAAAAATTATTGAACAAAGTCAAGAACAACAGCCAGGCCTCGCTCAATGAAATCCGCCTCATTGAGAATCAAATCCGCAGCCGCGAAGCATTGGTCAATCTATTCGACAACCAAGTTCGTAGTGCCGAAATGAAAATCGTTCAGAAGAAAATCGAGATCAAGCGTTTGCGCACCAAGCTATCTCAACTCAAGCAGCAATACCGCAAAATGTACTTGTATGCCTATAAGCACCGCGGTAACTACAACAAAGTGATGTACCTATTGGCTGCTTCAGACTACAACGAAGCCTTACGCCGCAACCGCTACCTTAAAAAGGTTGCCTCCGTACAACGCAAGCAAGCGGCGTTGATCAAACAACATCAACTGCTCATTTACAAGGAAATCAATCAAATTGACGCTGAAAAGCAAATCAAGCAACAGGCGTTAGTCGAGAAGCAACAAGAACGCCAACTCATTGAAAAAGACAAAACTAAAAAGGAGAAGTCTTATCAAAAGTTCAAGAAAGAAGAGCAGGCACTAGTGGCGCAACTCAAAGAAGACGAGCGCAAAAAACTCCAGCTCAAAAAACAAATTGATGCAGCAATTAGGGCCGATATCGCCAAAGAACAAGCACGTGAAGCTGCGCGCCAGGCAGAAATAGCCAATGCAGCACCTAAACCTGCTCCGAAAACAACCACCAAAACAACCACAGGTACAGGCACCACAACAGCTGCTGCTCCCAAAACCACCACTGCTGCCCCGAAAGTAGTTGCCAGTCCAATTTCTACCGAAGGCGCGGCCATCGGAAAGAGTTTTGAATCGAACCGAGGCCGCTTGCCCTCTCCTGTCGATAATGGCAGTGTTACGGAAAGATTCGGCCGCAATTATCATCCTACATTAAGTGGTGTAGAATGGAACAACAACGGTATTGACATTACATGCAACAAAGGCTCTAGAGTAAGAGCTGTCTTTGAAGGCGAAGTGACTACTGTTTTTTCTGTGGCAGGTGCAGGTAAAGTAGTGATCATCAAGCACGGTGCGTATCGTACCGTATACGGCAACTTAGCCGAAACTTTCGTGGGTGTGGGCGCCAAAGTTTCTACTAAACAAGCCATTGGCACCTTGCTCAATGATGGAGGTGTGTCGGTATGCCACTTTGAAGTGCATCAGGTAGTTGGGGTGAACCCAGTTACACTCAATCCTTCGCTTTGGATTGGCCGCTAAAGCTCAGTTCGCTTTCGTAAACCAACCACATCGCACAAATACTCCAGATGGGTACAGCAGCTTTGTCAGTATCTAGATAATTATTCAAAAAGGCATGAATAAAATAGGTGCTGAGTGCCATTATTGTACTTAAGACAATAATTCGGTCTTCTTTATTTTCCTTTGACAGCCGATGATACAGTGTAATTCCTGTAAAGAAGATGGCAGCAACCACACCAATTAAGCTCAGCATGCCAATAAATCCAGTCTCGGCTAAAGCGCCTAAATATTCACTGTGCGCATTGCCCATGTCGCCAAAGTTGGTCGAAATGATGGTCAGGTTTTCGGGCCGCTGAAACGGCGCATATTCAAAAGCGTAGGTGCCAGGACCATAACCCATAATGGGGCGTTCCTTGAACATAGCGATGGCACAACTCCAGCGATTGATACGCTCGAGGTTTGATGCATCTGTTGAAATATTAGCGGCGCTTTGCAAACGTTCATCGAATGCTTCTGTCGTATGTTCGTATTTATTGCGCTCGAGTTCCATCTGAATTTGATCCCAGCGAATCAGCACTACGATGAGGCCAGCGCCCGCTAACACGGCAATAGGCTTCCAAGAAATTTTGTAGTACAGCACAAGCGCAAGCCCGACACTTCCCAATACACTGAGCCAAGCAGCACGGGTGTAAGACAGTACGAGCCCAATTAAAATGATAACAATCAGACTGATGAGCGTCATTTGCACCAACGGATTGTGTTTTTTGTAGAAATGAAGCCCTACTGCAAGTGGTAAAATGAGCGCTACAATTGCTCCATAAATGGTGTGGTCTTTAAAGAAGGGCGACATCACCCAGTGTCCTTCTTTTTCGCCAAAACCATAAAAAGAATGATGGATCAGCGTGTAAATAATAACAATGACTGTTGCCACGATAAATAGCCAAATAAAGCTGATCCGGTTGCTGCGTTTCTGAAAGAAGTAAGTGCCAAAAAACAAGACAGGCACAATAAACCAAAGTCTGGCGAGAATGAATTTAAAAGACACTATTGGATGGCTGCTGGTCAGGGCTGAAAGCAACATCCATAAGATATAAATGACGATAGCCCAAATTAGTGGGCTGCGCCAAATATACTGCGGGAGGAACGCTTTTTTAATTTGAAAGGCGCTCAGTAAGATCATGAGTCCAAACAGTAATGGTTCAGTCGGGACAAACAGCCCAAAACTACTGGTGTATTCTTCTATATTTATTGATAACGGCGTCAGAAAGGCCAAACTCAAGAAGAGCTTCTCGGTCTGAAAAATAGCGTAATAGATGGCCAATAAGCCAACTGGAATGAGGGAATAAACAGTAGGGTCGGTCATTTGAACCTTATGCGGCGTTCTGCTGAAGTTCTTTGATGCGTTGTCTGATCAGCAAGAAAAACAAGCCGAATAGGAACCCACCTACAGTTGCTACCAGCACAATAATCATGCGTTTTGGTTTTTCTTTGCGGTCTGCAACAACAGCTCTTTCCACCACAAATTTGTGATTGAAATTGGCATTTGCATCGGATTCAGCTTGTTCGTAAGACACTTTAAAATCCTCAATTTTGACGATTTTTTCGTTGCGTTGGTATTCGAGTCCGTCGTAAACAGAACCATACTTGCTGTTGGCTTCAATTTTTTTACGGAGCTCTTCTTTTTCTTGTGGGTTCTTGGCATCGACTAATGCTTGGTAGAGGGTAGCTCTGGTATCGTTTGGCAATACGCCAAGTTCAGCAAGGTCTTCTAAACACTTCAGGATAGAGTCGCGCTCTTTTTCCATTTGTTGTTTTTTGCGCAAGTTGATTTGAAATGCCGGAATGGTGCGTTCGCGGATCATTTCGTTTTTGATGGTATCGATGAGGTCAACGATATCATTAGCCATGGCAGCAGCTTGTTTGGGATCTTCGTCGAGTACGTCGATTTGAATAGAACCGTAGCGAGTGCGTCCAAAAGTAAAATGTTCGTTGTAGGCTTTATTGAGTTTGTAGTATTTGTTCGGATCTGTCTTGGCAATTTCGTAGTCCTGCATGAGGTCATACTTTTGAACAATGCGGTCTCGGATGCGCGATGAAGATAAAATTTGTACGAGTTGTTCGGCTTGTTCTTCTTCTCCGAAGTCCATTGCTGCAGCTTTTACATTTCGTTGTTCTGAAAAGGAAACGTTACTAGATGCCGCTGGAAATACAATGGCAGTAGATAGATATAAAGGGGTAATTAGAAAAGCGACAATAATGGAAATGACAGCAGCGGCACTTGTAAAAAGCACCAATGCTTTGCGCTGATTCCAAAGAAAAATTAATAAGGCGTTGCGTTGGTCTGAGAGGTTGTTGTTTTCCATAGGTTTTACTTGCGGGCGCTAATTTTTTTCAAAGCTATGACAATAACTCCAAAAATCCATATTTATTGCGTTTTACTCCGTTTTTGAACAAGCGAAATCAGCTCCTTAATATCTATGAATTTAAGAGCTAAAAGCAAGCATAAAGTTGCTAAAATATCAATGAACAGGATCCAGTCACCATATACATACCCAATCGGAGACCAATCAACAACAACAAACCAAACCAATAAGGCTAAAATGAGCAACGGATATCTATAAAATTGGCGATCAACAATTGGCAAAGCAAACAAGCGTTTACAGTATATTGCTTGAACTAGGGCCACAAGAATTTGAGTAAGAGCCGCTACCCCTGCTGTAATAACGGCTCCGCCATTGAGCACTTTGGGAATGAAAATCAAATTCAAACTTATATTCACCAATAAACCTATAAATGAAATGATATTCAACACCTTTAATGATCCATTAGCCGTGAGCAAGGAACCATAAATAAGATTTGACGCCATTCCAAAAAAGGCGATGCTCAATAAAAATAGGATGGTATTGCTTTCAACGGAAGTGTTGTCATAGATTTGCTCCATTAAAATGCCGCCTCTACTCAAACTAAAAACTATAAATGCCAAACTTGACCCTAAGAGTAGTTTGCTTGCTTGGCTTACCAAAGCTCCAATTGCTTGTGGGTTTTCTTTGAGCATTTTGGCGAACATCGGAAAAAGCAAGCCTGCAAAGATCATTGCAAACATATAAAGTGCGTCAATCAAACGATATGCTTGCGCATAATATGCAGCTTCTTGTTGGCCTTGATCTACAGAAAGGTGAAGGAGCAAAAGCGCATCTATTCGGGTATAGAGCGTCATCAGTACGATAAGTAATGCAAAGGGAAATGACTTTTTTACTACTGGCAAAATGGCATTGAGTCGAGGCCATTCCAACTTTGGCTTGAGTAGATACAACGCCAAACCTCCAGAAACGAGAAAACTCATCGCGTAGCATGCGAATTGAAATATACTATAGGTTTCAATATCGATGAGTTTGAATCCGTCCGGATAAATGTAAATGATGTAGCCCATTGAGAAGATGAGCAAAAGCCGATCGAGAATACTTAAAAAGGCATCTAGGCGAAAGCGCTGCAGACCGGAAAAATAACTCCGAAAGAAGGAAATGTTTGCAATTAGAAATTGGTTGAGACCGAGTAAAAGAACTAGCCTATATTCGGTCCAGCTGAGTGCAACAAAAACTTTGAGTAGGCCAATTCCTGCTAGATAAACGAGCATTATTAAAAAGCGCAGGCTTAGGATAGTTGAAAATAATTTTTTGGCTTCAGGCAAATTTTGAGCGCTTAGCCTCGTGCTATAGTTATTGATACCTAAATCAAAAACGATAGAGATGATGAGCGTAAAATTGAAGAAAGCGAAGTAAATCCCGTATTGTTGACCTACAATATTTTGTACGGCGGCATCAATTGCAAAGATGGCCACGGGCTTCACCAAAAGGTTCAACCCCAATGAAAAGAATAGATTCGAATAAAAACTGCGTTCCTTCATTTGCCTGAGTAGGTCAGGCCCAAAGATAGGATTTTATTCAAACTAGCGCAGCAAATTGACGTGCCCCGTAAGCACCTTGCGCTCGTCGAGATCAGGGTTTTTGTACAAAATGCGATAAGTATACATGCCCGTTGGCGCTTGAAGTGCATCTGGTCCGTAGGTGCCATCCCAGCCAACAAGTGCATTTCGACTCTCAAATATGACTTCTCCCCAACGATTGTAAACCGTGAATTCGTAGTTCTGAGGATCGTAGCCCGAATAGAATACTGGACAAAAAACTTGGTTGTTTTGGTCGCCGTCTGGTGTAAAGCTGTTTGGAATGTAGAGCAGCTCGTTGTATTGGTAGCCAATGCTAATGGAGGTTGCGTCGGCACAAAGTAAATCCGTTAGCGCAGTGAGTGTGATGGTATAACCACCCATGGTATTTTGGAACACGTGTGATGGTTCAAAATCATAAGCGAACTGACCATCGCCGAAATCCCAAACGTAGTTGGTTGCTCCGGAAGACAAGTTGGTAAACATGACGTATTGCGCCTCTTGTGTAAACACCCCAATTGGCGATTCAAAATCGGCAATAGGTAAGTTTTCAACGTAGATGTATGCAAGCTCTGTATGGGTATCGTAGCAACCAAAAGAGGTAGTTGCTGCTAAACTAACGTCGAATGTGCCGCCATTTCCGAAAACAATTGTAGGCGCCACTCCAGAAGCTGAAAGGCCGTTGCTTGTGGACCAACTGTAGGTTGTATTAGTGGCGTCATCGGCGGTAAAGGTCACGCTAAGTGGCGCACAACCTTCAACTGGGTTCGCACTGAAGGTAACTACTGGTAGCGGATGTACGGTAACTATTCCAGTTGCAGGTAAACTTGGGCAGTTGTTTAAAGTATAGATCACGGTGAGTGTCGTATCTTGAAGCGGGGTAAAAGTTTGGTTTGCACCACCTGCTATGCTATTAGGTCCCCAGGCAAAACTACCTCCGAGTAAATCAGGAGTTGCTGTAATGGTAACAGGATCTGCTTCACAAATAGTGGCACTATTTAGCGTAACCACAGGGATTGGATTGACAGTAACTTGTGCTGTGGCCACCGGGCTCGTACAGTTGTTGAGGGTATAGGTTACGGTATAAGCTGTATTACTTGCGGGGCTAATAGAGATGGTGTCGTTGGTCTCGGTTGTTGACCACAAGAAGGTTCCGTTTGGCAAATTGGCACTTGCAATGAGGTTAATGACGTCACCAAAACACATAACGGCATTGCTGGTAGTTGCAACTGGTATTGGGTTCACCAATACAGTAGCTGAGGTGGTGTCTTGGCAACCAAGGAGGTTGTAAATAACGGTGTATGTGGTAGTAGCTGCTGGGCTTACGGTAATGCTTGCGCTAGTTGCGGCTAAAGGCGCCCATGCATAAGTTCCGCCTGTAAGGTCAACATTAGTGTTGAGTGTTGTTGAACTGCCAAAACAAATAGTGTCATTTGCGCTGGTTATTACCGGATAAGGCTTCACTACAATAGTGCCACTGACACTTGGGCTCACACAGCCATTTACACTTGTAAATACAACGCTGTAATTGGTGGTTGCAGCTGGATTATCTACAAGCGTTGCTGCTGTAGAACCATTGCTCCAAAGATAGGTTCCTCCAGCACTTACGTTGTTCACAAAAAGAGTTCCGTTAGAACCCACGCATACTGAGTCTGTAGTAACGGTTGGCTGAGGTGTTGGTTCTACGGTTACAGTTACGTTACTTGTACCTGTGCAACCTGCTGCGGTGTAATCAACGGTATAGGTTGTTGTTGTCGTGGGTGATACTGTTAAACTAGGACCTGTGCCTAATGGTGTTCCGTTTAAGGACCAACTATAGGTGCCGCCAGCAACAGCTGAGCTTGCCGTTAATGTACCGCTTGCTCCAGCACAAATAGTAATTGGGCT
>CANHSA010000027.1 GCA_947463345.1 Flavobacteriales bacterium | reverse complement strand
GCTGGATTCGGTTTTGGATTCACCTGAAAACCTTGCTCGTCAAAAAAGCCAAGCTGGGCTAATTCTCGCTGCGTACGCATGATATCGGCCTTGTTAAATAAATCGCCTGGCTTGGTGCGGATCTCGCGCAGTATGACGTGGTCGTTGGTTTTGGTATTGCCCCGAATGGTAACCGTTCCAATATGCGCTTCTTTTCCTTCGATTAACCTTACCTGATGATTGATTTTGTTGTCTTTAACGCCAGTTTCTACTGGTGAAATTTGGAAAAATAAATAGCCGCGATCCATGTATAGCGATGAAATATCGCGTCCGTCTCCATTGCCATAAAGACGCTGATTAAAGAGGTCTTTATTGTAGAGGTCGCCTGGCTTGATGCCTAAAACGGTATCTAAAAAGCTCGATCTGTATTTGGAATTGCCGATCCATTCAATTTCTCCAAAATAATACTTTTCTCCTTCATTGATTTCAATGCGGATTTTCATGTTTTTGTCGTCGAGCATATAAACAGAGTCGCGAACAATAGCAGCATCGCGCAGACCCTCTGCATTGAATTTGGCAAGCAAAGCGGTTTTATCTGTTGAATAGCTGCTTTCTGTATACTTAGAACGCTTGAACAAACGCTGAGGGCCTTTTTGTTTGGTGTCTTTCATTGCCATGCGCAGCTTCCAAATAGGGACAGAGGTAACGCCCACAAATTCGATTTCTTTGATCCCCACCTTGATCCCTTTATTTACATCAATAATAAAGATCTCGGAATTATTTATAAGGGTGTCGAGTTGACGATTGATTTGAACCTTTGCATTTAAAAAGCCCTTGTCGCGGTAATAACCTCTGATCTTGTTGTTGGTTTCAAAAACGAGATTTTCGGTAATCGTTTTGCCCGCATAAAGTGAAATTTCCTCTCGGAGCTTGTCGGCTTCGCGTTTGTTGACCCCTACAAATCTGAACTTAGAGAGTTTTGGTCTAGGGCTGAGTTCAATTACTAAATAAACAATGCCCCCAACCTCTTTCTCCGCATAAATGGCTACGTCTGAAAACAGGCCCTCTGCCCATAAATTCTGTATTGCTTTGTTAATTTGCTGGCTAGGTAAAGTGATTTTTTGTCCGGTGCGCAGCCCCGCAATTAGCTTGATGGCTTGATGATCGTAGTTGTCGGCACCAATGACCCGCACAGGGCCTATTTCAAAAGTTTGTGGGTTCGCATAATCGAAATCCAGGCCACCTAGGTTATTTGGGGTTTGGGCTAGCGTGATACCAGCACAAAACAACAGCATTAAAAAGAGTATTTTATTCATTTAGTGGTTTGAATTTGTTCAGATACCATACCAAAGCGCCTCTCTCTCTTCTGAAAATCAGCGATTGCCGCAATAAATGCATCGCGACGGAAGTCAGGCCAATGGATATCTGTAAAAAGCAACTCTGTGTAAGACAATTGCCAAAGCAAAAAGTTACTAATGCGGCATTCGCCACTTGTTCGAATGAGCAGTTCGGGGTCTGGAATGTCCTTGGTTTGCAACAATGACGAAAAAACTTGTTCTGAGAGATCAGCGCTAGTAAGTTGTCCGTCTTGTATGAGTTGGTGGGCAGCGGCGGCGGCTTTGATGATTTCTTGTCGTGCCGAATAATTGAGGGCTAATACCAAAGTAAGTGCTGTGTTGTCTTTGGTTCTATCCATTGCCGACAGTAAAGACGCATAGCAATTACCTGGGAGCCCTTGTATATCACCAATAGTAAGTAAACGCACACCATTGGCATGCATTTCGTCTACTTCATTTGCAATGGCGTCGACAAGTAAATTCATCAAACCTTCGACTTCCTCACTTGGGCGCGCCCAGTTTTCAGTTGAAAAAGCATAAAGAGTGAGGTAAGAAACGCCGAGTTCGCGAGCGGTTTGAATGACAGACTTTACGGATTCTACCCCAGCGGCATGGCCAAATAAGCGGTGTTGGCCCTTGTTTTTAGCCCAGCGTCCGTTGCCATCCATAATGAAAGCTACGTGACGCGGAATATTCTGTAAATCAAGGTTGTTAATAGGGCTCATTTAGTAAAACGAAAATACACAAAGTTTTGCTGAAAATGTCATAAAAAAAGGGAGTGGTGAAACCATTCCCTTTTTGTGTATTGTTGTGACTGTTTTATTCAGCTAAAACGATTAATTTTTGGTTGTTGAGTTCAGCCACACCGCCTTTGATTTGGACACTTACCGAAGTACCTGACACCTCAAGGTGTGCATTGGCTTCAACTGGAGTGCTTGTCTCAAAACGCAACTCACCTTTTTTCAAAGAAGAAATAATTGGTGCGTGGTTATTTAAAACCTGGAAAACACCGTCTAGCCCCGGAAGACTCACGCTGCTCACCTCTCCTTTAAAAAGGCTTACTTCTGGTGTGATGATTTCTAATATCATGACTAAACTTCGGCTAACATTTTATCACCAGCGGCAATTACATCTTCGATACCTCCTTTAAGGTTGAAGGCTGCTTCTGGGTATTTGTCGTACTTGCCATCGAGGATGTCGTTGAAGGCTTTGATGGTGTCTTGGATGTCTACGAGGACACCTGGGATACCTGTAAATTGCTCAGCAACGTGGAACGGCTGTGATAAGAAACGTTGTACACGACGTGCGCGGTGTACAATCATTTTATCTTCTTCAGAAAGTTCATCCATACCTAAGATAGCGATGATGTCTTGAAGTTCTTTGTAGCGTTGCAAAGTCAATTTAACGCGCTGTGCACAGTTGTAATGTTCTTCTCCAACGATTTCTTGCGTTAGAATACGCGAAGTTGAATCGAGTGGGTCAACCGCAGGATAGATTCCGAGCTCGGCAATTTTACGAGAAAGTACCGTTGTGGCATCTAAGTGGGCAAAGGTATTTGCCGGAGCCGGGTCGGTAAGGTCATCGGCAGGTACGTATACCGCTTGTACCGAAGTAATGGAACCGTTTTTAGTAGAGGTAATGCGCTCTTGCATGGCGCCCATTTCGGTAGCAAGTGTTGGTTGGTAACCTACAGCAGATGGCATACGACCAAGTAGTGCAGATACTTCTGAACCAGCTTGGGTAAAGCGGAAGATGTTGTCTACGAAGAAAAGGATGTCTTTTCCTTGTCCTTCGCCATCACCGTCGCGGAAATATTCTGCAATAGTAAGACCTGAAAGGGCTACACGCGCACGTGCTCCTGGAGGCTCGTTCATTTGTCCAAAAACAAATGTTGCTTTTGATTCTTTCATTTCGTTGAGGTCTACCTTAGAAAGATCCCAACCACCTTCTTCCATGGAATGCATGAAGTCGTCACCGTATTTGATGATACCTGACTCCAACATTTCGCGAAGTAAGTCGTTTCCTTCGCGGGTACGCTCACCTACACCTGCAAATACGGATAAACCACCGTGGCCTTTTGCGATGTTGTTAATTAATTCTTGGATAAGTACTGTTTTACCTACACCCGCACCTCCGAATAGACCAATTTTACCACCTTTTGCATAAGGTTCGATAAGGTCGATTACTTTGATACCAGTGAAAAGGATTTCAGTAGCTGTAGATAATTGATCAAATTTTGGGGCTTCTCTGTGGATTGGTAAACCGTCCGCGTTGTCCATGGTGTTGATGCCATCGATAGCCTCGCCAACAACGTTAAATAAGCGGCCTTTGATGCGATCGCCAGTAGGCATTTTGATTGGAATACCAGTAGAAACAACTTCCATTCCGCGGGTAAAACCATCGGTGGAATCCATAGAGATAGCGCGAATCGCGTTTTCTCCAACGTGAGCCTGAACTTCCAAAACGACGCGAGTGCCGTCAGTTTTGTATACTTCCAATGCATCATAAATGTTTGGTAGCGCAGTGCCGCGCTCGAATCGGACGTCCACAACCGGGCCGATTACTTGAGAGATTTTTCCTTTGATTGATGACATCATTTGTCTTTTAAATTCGGGCGCAAATATACGAGATTTTATTTGAAACGCTCGTGAAAAGCTCAAAATTATTTTAGCGCTATTAATCTAAGACCTGCGCAATAAAAAGCGAACCGGAAAATAAGTAAACAAAAAGGCTAATACACTGGAAGCGAATAGTATGCTTGTGAAGTCTGCCAACTTAAAGACAATTGGAAATGGAACGTTGGCTCCGGGCACAATTAACCAACCAAAATATTGCTGTGACCAACAAATGAGCAAACCAAAAACCAAACCAATGAGCACCCCTAAAAAAGACAATAACATGCCTTCAAAAAAGAAAATCTGAAAGCGGTTTTGCGGAGTCATGCCGATGGCTTTTAAAATTTGCAAATTGGCTTGTTTTTCATGGATGAGCATGGTGAGCGTTGCTATCAAATTAAAAGAAGCCAAAACAAAAACGAATAGCAAAATAATGAAGACAACAAGTCTTTCTGATCTGCTCGTTTTATAGATAAGCTCGTTTTTTTCAAATTGTGTACGAACCAAAAAATCCGAGCCGAGTTGTGCTTGAAGAACCGACTTCAATTCATCGGGACTGGCGCTTTGCTCAGGATAAATATGAAGGCGTGTCACGGAACCTTCTTGACCAAAGAGTTCGGTGGCGGCAGTATAATTCCAAAGTAAGGCATTACTATTTAATTCTTGATTGTAATTCAAGGCGCCAGCTACGTCTATTTGCTGAACGTGAAAGGGTGTTTTACCAAACTTCATTCGCATGCCGCGTTTTGGAGCATATATCTGGATGTCGTTTTGAGCAGAGCCCAAACCTAGTTTCAATTTGGAAAAGACATCTGCGCCTAAAAACACATGATTTGACTGATTTAAAAATGGCTCGCCCACATGGTTGATCAAGTGCGCAGATACTTTTGCTTGTCGAATAAACTCAGCGTCTACAGCGTGCATATTGGCGTTGATCCAGCGTTGGTTTTTGCGCAAAACCACGAGTTCTTCTAACTCTTTACTGTAAGCACTTACCCCTTTGGTCTTTTGAAGCTTGTCCAAATCTATTTGGCGCAAAAAAAACGTTTTTCGCGTTTGGTGCTGAATGGTTATCGGGGCGTCAAATGAAGTGTAAAGTTTGGAAATCATTTCTTCGATGCCATTGAAAGCAGAAAGAAGGATCACCATTGCGGCTGTACAAACCGCAATGCCAACAACAGAAATTCTTGAAATAATACTGACGATCGAGCGCTTAGAACGACTAAATAGATAACGTTTCGCTATGTAAAGCGCTGTTTTGATAAGTTAGTTCTTGAGGAGTTCGTCAATTTTTAGTGCGTAGTCTAAAGAATCGTCGATGTGGAAAACCAAGTCTGGAATTTTGCGCAAATTCTTGAGTCTTTTACCCACCTCTAAGCGGATTTTGCCGCGGTTTGCCTGAATGCTCTCCAAAACAACTTGTTTGTCCGGGCCCGCAAAAATACTTAGGTAAATTCTGGCAAGGCTGAGGTCAGAAGTAATGCGGACCACCGTAACAGACACCATAGATCCTAAACAAATCTCTCCTGCCTGTCTTTGGAAAAATGCGGCTAGTTCGGCCTGAATAACGGCTTCAATTTTTTGCTGACGGATTGAACTCATAATGCAAAGGTAAGAATACTTGCCGTGAAGGGCTGCATCTAAACAAAAATGTATCTTTGTGTCAATGTCTTACTATAAAGAAATATACAAATACACCTTCAAATACAAGGGCCTTGCTTGGGCAACCATCCTATTCAATTTCTTGTTTGTTGTCTTCAATTTGCTTTCGTTGGTCTTATTTGTTCCGGTATTACAGTTGATTTTCAGGACTGAAACATCATTGAATATTGTGACCGCACCTAAATGGAAAGGTGGGCTTGAGGGGGTTGTAAATTTTGTAAAAGACAGTTACAATTACGAAATGTACATTCTTGTAAAAACAGACCCAAAAGGCGCGTTGCTTTTTGTATGTATAAGTGTTTTTATAGCATTTTTACTTAAAAATGTTTTTCGGTACGGGGCGGTTTGGACACAATCCAAGTTGCGCATGTCTGTAGTGCGCGACGTTCGGGGGGCTTTATTTGAAAAATCGTTGAAACTTCCGCTGAGTTACCACAGCAACGAAAAAAAAGGAGACCTCATGGCGCGCATGAACAGCGACGTCAACGAAATAGAAGTTGCGGTTGTGAGTCTTTTGGAACTTATTTTCAGAGAGCCGTTGGCCATACTCATCAATCTTGTTACGCTCATTTACATGAGCCCTCAACTCACTTTGATTTCACTGCTCTTGTTGCCAGTTTCGGCATTTGTGATTTCCCGCATTGGCAAAAGCCTCAAAAGAACCGCCCAAAAAACACAAGAACAACTTGGTTTTCTTTATGCCTCCATGGATGAACACTTGGGGGGGGTGCGCGTCATTAAAGCATTCGATGCAATTGGCTACATTTCAAGCGCATTTCAACAAAAAAACGACCAACACCAAAAACTTGCGACGCGTGTTTTCAGAAAACGAGACCTTTCGCCGCTTGTGAACGAAACACTTGGCGCCACCGTTTTACTGGCCTTGGTTTATTTTGGTGGGCGCCTCATCCTAAACGGCGAAGAAATTGGGCTGACCGGCGAGGTGTTTTTAACTTACATCATTGTATTCTCCCAATTTCTCAGGCCTATTCAAAGTGTTTCCAATAACATGGCCAACATGACGAAAGCCCAGGCTTCACAGGATAGAATCAACAGTTTGCTTCATGCTCAAGAAACCATCATCAACAAACCTGATTGCATTCAAGCCCAGGATTTTAAAAACTTGATTGCGTTCAATCAAGTGGGTTTTTCTTATCAAGAACAGCCCGTTCTTCAAGATATAAATTGGGCGGTTAAAAAAGGCTCATTGGTCGCTATTGTTGGAGAATCTGGTAGTGGGAAGTCTACCATGATGGATTTATTGCAGCGTTTTTATGATGTCTCTGAAGGCGCAATTGAAATTGATGGTGTTGACATCAGAGACCTTGGCTTGTCATCTTTACGAAACCTCATTGGGGTGGTGAGTCAAGAATCGATCCTCTTCAATATGACCGCTGCTCAAAACATCGCTTTTGGCGATGACAACCCGGCTATCGAAAAAATCATTGCTGCAGCAAAAGTAGCCAATGCCCATGAATTTATTTCCGAACTAGAAAATGGATACCAAACCGTTTTGGGTGAGCGCGGCAATAAATTATCAGGCGGACAAAAACAGCGCATTGCAATTGCGCGGGCCGTCTATAAAAACCCTGCTATTCTCATTCTCGACGAAGCCACCTCTGCTTTAGATACCGCATCGGAAACGTTGGTGCAGCAAGCGCTTGAAAACCTCATGCAAGAAAGAACGTCTATTGTAATTGCGCATCGTTTATCTACAATTAAAAACGCTGACGAAATTATTGTGCTTTCAAAAGGAAAGATTTTAGAACGTGGTGATTACGCATCTTTGACTGCTCAAAATAGTCTTTTTAAAAAGCTATGCGCACTGCAAGGTTTGGCATAAAGCAATTCTATTAACAGAATAGACTTGCTAATTTAAATTTGCTTAACTTTGATGCCTAATCATTGCTAAATGACCTACGCACCCGTCCAGTTCTCCAAAGAACACAACACAGAGTTTTATAAAGCCCTGAAGTCCAGAGTAAATGCTTACTTCAAGGACAACAACATCTCTAAAACCGCTAATGCGGCAATGGTTTTTAAAACTTTTGCCCTACTCACCTTGTTTTTAACACCTTACGGTTTCTTGTACAAACAAGAATTGCCTATGCTCGTCTATTATGGGTTGTGGGCAATTATGGGTTTTGGAATGGCGGGCGTTGGCTTGTCCGTGATGCACGATGCCAACCATGGTGCATATTCCCGCAAAGAATGGGTAAACACACTCGTGAGTAACGTCATGATTTTATTAGGTGGAAGCGCGCGCAATTGGCGCATTCAGCACAATGTGCTTCACCACACATACACCAACGTTACCGACCACGACGAAGACATCGATCCGCCGTTATTCATGTTGCGTTTTTCGCCACACTCACCGCATCACAAAATCCACAGATTTCAGCACCTTTATGCTTGGTTTTTTTACGGCATGATGACCCTTTTCTGGTACCTCACCAAAGACTACCAACAAGCTTACCGCTATAAAAAGAAAGGCCTCATCGAAGCCCAAGGTGTTACTTTTGGACAACACATGTTCAGAATTGTTTTCTTTAAATTGATTTACACTGGTATCTTTTTGTTTTTGCCTATGTATTTTGGTGGGGCAAGTTGGTTAACCAATGTTCTTGGTTTCTTAATGATGCAATTCATTTGCGGTCTTATCCTAGCCATGATCTTTCAACCCGCACACATCGTTCCTACATCTACGTTTCCAATGCCAAACAATTCTGGTGTTGTCGAGGCCGATTGGGCAGTGAGCCAACTATACAACACGGCTAATTTTGCGCCTAAAGCCAAATTATTCTCTTGGTATGTAGGTGGTCTAAATTATCAAGTTGAACACCATTTGTTTCCTTCAATTTGTCATATTCACTACAAAGAGATTTCGAAAATTGTAGAACAAACCGCTAAAGAATTCCAATTGCCTTATCACTCTTATCAAACGTTTTTCAATGCCCTTTCTGAGCACACTAAAATGTTGAAGAACTTAGGCAAAGCAGATCCAGTTTTAGCTTAAACACCATGAATATAGAAGAGCTTCACCTCTTTTGTATTCAAAAAATCGGCGCTACCGAAAGCTTTCCATTTGACAATAAAACGCTAGTTTTCAAGGTCTTTGGCAAAATATTCGCCTTAGTAGATATTGAGGATTTTGATGGAATCAATCTTAAATGCGACCCGGCTTACGCTCTTGATTTGCGAGAAAGATACGCGGCCATTATTCCTGGTTTTCACATGAATCACAAACACTGGAATACCGTTCAATTCTTCAACGACGTAGACGACCAACTCCTTAAAGAGCTGATCAACCATTCGTATCAGCTCGTCTATAACGGTCTTCCCAAAAAAGTACGTGATGAAAATCCGCTTAGATAAATATATCTGGGCTGTTCGCCTTAGCAAAACACGTTCTCAGGCCAGTGAGCTCATCGCAAAGGGCCGTGTTTTGGTAAACGATGCACACGTGAAACCATCACGCGAGGTCAAAGTCGGTGAAACCATTGTGCTGCTCAAAAACAGTGCGCGCTTTCAATATAAAGTGATTGGTTTGTTAGACAAACGTGTTGGCGCACCACTTGTGAAAGACTTTATACAAGACCACACGGCGCCTGAAGAAATCGAAAAACTTAAAGCGTATCAAGAGTCGCAGCGCAATTACAGGCTAACCGACGGCAAACCAACCAAAAAAGACCGTCGAGTACTCGACCGCTTTATGGAAGATTGGCAAGAAGATTAAGTCAGTTCGTCGGCAAGAATTTTATCTGCCAAAACACTACTTAGTTTCACATAACTCTCTGTTGTCCAGCCTCCTACATGTGGGGTTAAGCACACGTTGTCAGCGGCAACTAGGTATTGAAAATCAGCCGGCATCTCTTGATCAAAAAAAGACTCAAAACTCTTTTGCTCGTATTCCAGCACATCTAATCCGGCTCCTTTGATTTGACCTGACTTCAAGCCTTCGACCAAAGCAGCTGTTGCCACCACCTTGCCTCTAGAAAGATTAAGAAGATAAAAAGGTTTTGCCATTTGACTCAAGAATGCACTGTTCAAATAATGCTTGGTCTCTTTATTCTGTGGCACATGAAAACTCAAAACATCAGCCTGTTCTTGCAAAGCTTCCAGTGTACATTCCTGTACTAAATAATCACCGAAACCCGTTTTATACTTATCGTAAGCTAAAACCTTCACGTCAAAACCTCTTAGTTTTTTTGCAAACGCCGCTCCATTATTTCCGTAGCCAATGATGCCAATTGTTTTGCCGTCGAGCTCTTCACCTCTATTTCCCTCTCTATCCCAGACACCATTTCTGACTTCTTGGTGGGCCTTATTCAATTTATTCATTAAACCCAAAAGCATTCCTAAAGCGTGCTCGGCAACTGCGTTTCTATTTCCTTCGGGCGAATTATAGAGTCGAATTTTTGATGCTTCACAAAGTTTAACATCGATATTTTCTAAACCAGATCCTGATCTTGCTATAAACTGAAGGTTTGGACAAAAAGCTAAAAATGTTTCGTCGATTGTGAACCGGGATCGAATCACTAGTCCGTATGCCCGTGGTAAAATATTTTGTAACTCATCGAAAGTGGTTTTAAAATGCCGCTGACATAAAAAACCGGCCTGAGAGAGTTTTTCCTCTAAAATTGGATGTACACTATCAATAAAGAGAACTAGACGCTGAGACATGCTATAAAGGTAGTAAAAAAGCTGAATTCACTTTATTTCCTCAAAAAAACGCTTCTTAAAAGGCGGTTTTAATGGATTATCTCTGCTATGGCAGGGTGATTCCAACCAAAACAACACAAACGTTGTTTAAAACGCATTAAAATCAATTTTAGCGCCCCAAATGAACTAATAATACAGAAATATCGCTTGGTGAAACCCCAGAAACGCGAGCCGCCTGACCAATTGTAGCTGGTTGAATTTTAGAAAGCTTTTCTTTTGCTTCTATACTCAAGCTTTTAATTTGAGTATAATCAAGTGTATTTGGAAGCTGTAAATTTTCCAAACGCTGGTGTTTCTGTGCTTGTTCTTCTTCTCGATCTATATAACCCTCGTACTTCAAGAGTATTTCGGTTTGCTCAACAGCCAGTGGCTCTTCGTTAAAAACTTCTGCAACAGCTGTTGCAGTTTGTGCGCTTACAGAAACTAAGTCTGACAAAGAAATATGCGGCCTCGTTATAAGAGAGCTCGCCTTAACTTGTTGACCAATCGGGGCAGATTCTTTTGCCTCTAACAAGGGGTTTGCTTCGTCTGGACTAATTCCGATCTCGCGCAATTTTGTTTTCAATTGTTTGGTTAACGCCTGCTTGCGTTCCACTTTGTCTAGTGCTTCTCGGTCGGCAAGACCAAGTTCAAAACCTAAAGGCGTAAGTCTTTCATCGGCGTTATCCTGTCTGAGTAAGATCCTAAACTCCGCCCGACTTGTAAACATGCGGTAAGGTTCGTTCGTGCCTTTTGTAATCAGATCGTCAATGAGCACGCCAATATATGCTTCGCTTCTTGATAAAATAAAAGGCTCTTTTTCTTGTGCTTTTTGATGCGCATTTATACCCGCCATTAAACCCTGGCAAGCCGCTTCCTCATAACCAGTTGTTCCATTAATTTGACCCGCAAAAAAGAGGTTGTTGATCAACTTGGTTTCTAAAGAATGCTTGAGTTGGGTAGGGGGAAAGTAATCATATTCTATAGCGTAACCCGGACGAAACATTTTCACTTTCTCGAAACCAGGAATAGATTTTAAAGCTGCGTATTGTACCTCTTCAGGTAGAGAAGTGCTGAAACCATTTACATAGATTTCTACAGTGTTCCAACCCTCTGGCTCTACAAATATTTGGTGACGGTCTCTATCTGCAAAGCGCGATATTTTATCTTCAATACTTGGACAATAACGAGGCCCACTACTTTTAATGGCGCCGTTAAACATTGGGGAGCGATCAAAACCAGTGCGCAACAATTCATGGGTGTGCGCATTGGTGTAGGTGATGTGACAAGGAAGTTGTTTGCTTAATGCGCTGGTGTTGCCATAACTAAATTTAGAAGGGTTTTCATCGCCATCTTGAACTTCCATTTTAGCATAATCCAGGCTACGTCCGTCTACCCTTGGCGGGGTTCCGGTCTTCATTCGTCCAGCTTCAAAACCTAATTCAACTAAAGACTCTGTAAGGCCCGTTGCGGCTTTTTCACCAGCCCTGCCCCCACCAAACTGTTTCTCTCCTAAATGGATCAAACCATTTAAAAAAGTACCATTGGTAAGCACGACTGTTGTTGCATAAACCTTTGTTCCCATGGCTAATTGTACACCAACCACTGTGTTGTGTTCAACTAAAACACCCACAGACATGTCTTGCCAAAAGTCGACGTTCGGGTTTTGTTCCAATAAATAGCGCCATTCTAAAGAAAACATGACGCGGTCATTTTGCGTGCGAGGCGACCACATAGCTGGGCCTTTCGACCTATTCAGCATTCTAAATTGTAGTGCGCTTTTGTCGCTCACAATACCAGAACCTCCGCCTAGCGCATCAATTTCTCTAACGATTTGTCCTTTAGCAACGCCGCCCATTGCTGGGTTACAACTCATTTGGGCAATGGTGTTCATATTCATTGTCACCAACAAAACCCTGCTGCCCATTCGTGCTGCTGCATTTGCGGCCTCACAACCGGCATGGCCAGCACCCACTACAATTACGTCGTACTTATCTAACATTGTGTTTGTGTTTCACGTGAAACAACAAGTTTCAAATTGAGTTTGTTTCACGTGAAACAAACCTTTGTATATAAAAGTCTTCCTTCTCTCTCATCAGCGAAACATCCTCCTTCTTCTTGTCTTTGTATCCACATAAATGTAAAACACCATGAAAAACAACCCTATAAAATTCGAGCTCATATGCCAAATTCATAGAGAGAGCATTGTCTTTTACTCGATCTAATGATATCATGACGTCGCCTGAAACATCAGGAAAGTCAGAATAATCAAACGTGATGACATCAGTGAAGTAATCGTGATTGAGGTATTGTTTGTTGACCTCTAACAAATATTCGTCGTCGGTAAAAACCAAACTCAGATCTTTTAGTGATTTACCTTCATTTAGTACAAGGTCTTTTACTGCTTGCTTGAGTTCTTTCTTAGAAACAAAACTAGGAATCTTTACACCAAGATTGATGATTGTGGTCATTTATGAAAATAAAGATTAACGGTGCTTCCTGTGTTTTGAAACTCTACTTCATCAGCTAAATTCTTCATTAAGAAAACTCCACGGCCGCTGTCCTTTAGTAAATTCTCTGGAGCGGTTGGGTCGGGGAGGTCTTGGTAAGAAAACCCTGGCCCTTGATCTTTAACCTGAATACAAAAAGTATCGTCTTGATTGGCAACCTTAATTTCCACTTTGGCTTCTGGGTTATTTTTATTGCCGTGCTGAATCGCGTTATTGACAGCCTCAGACACTGCTATCAAAACATTGCCAAATGCATCTTCTTGTACACCAAATTCATCACAAACGTCTCCAACTATCTTTTCAACATCTATAAGTGACTGATAATCAGATGGTAATACAACTTCTGTAACTATGGAAAAACCTTCTTTCATATGATAAAAATCCGGGAAATCACTGGTTTAAATAAGCATCAGATCTTTGTTTATAGTATAACTGCAAAGACGGATCGATAGACTTGATTAATTCCAATTCATTCCATTTGGACCTTTTATACTCATCAAATCGAATTTGGTTACCTTTTTCTACATCTTTTGCAGATTGCGATTCGCGTTTCTCTTCGTAACCTCGTTTCATGATCGCATTCTCGCTTTCCAACAACCGCGTAAGAATTTCTTTTTGCCTTTGAATCGTTTGAGGATTCACGCGTTTAAGAAGAAGATCTTTTTCTTGTGCTTCCAGCTCCTTCAGAAGCGGATTGAGTTGATTTCCTAGTCCTTTTCCTTCTTTATTGAGCTCTTGTTTGAGTTGCTCTAAACGCTGGCGAATTGCGGTTTGTTCTGCTGCCATCCGAGCAAGTTCTTTTGAACCCAAACCAGGTAAACCCTGACCAGCTTCGCCCTCCTTACCTGGTGCAGAGCCGGGTTTTGAGCCGGGCTTATTTCCACCCGGGTTAGATCCTTTTTGCATTTGTTCAAGTTGCTTCTTAAGCATTTCTTTCATGTCACCTGATGACATCGATTGCCCTGATTTAGGCCTCCCTTTTCCTGGATTTTCGCAACTACCATTTCCTTGCATTTCTGAATTCATTTGTTGTTGCATAGCTTGCAAGGCTTCATTTAGCAATAAGGCTAAATTATTATAGGAGGTCATTACTAATTGCTGGTGTTTTTCTATGTCTTTCTTCCGATGATCGTCGATAGCTTCTATTGTAGCTTTATGTTGTGTTGCAATTGTGTTTAGCTCTGCATCAATAAATGTTGCTATTTTAGGTTGCCTTTTTGCTAAGGCTAATAAACTATCCTTTATGATTTTAGTATCGTCGTTTATTCGTTGTTGACGTCGGCCGAGTTTTCTGTAAACTGGATCTTTAGTACTTATTTTAACAAAATGTTTTTGTGTTCTTTCTTGATCAAAACTAAGGTTAATTAACCCTTCTAAGATTGCTCTTAGGCTTTCCATGTCTTCTTCTTGTTGCTGCTTGTTTGATTGATTCTGCTTGGCATTGAGTTGAGAAGACATTGCTTTCATGCCGTCAGCTGCAGATTTTTGTTTTTCACCTGCTTTTTTCGATTTACCTTCTGAAATTTGTTGTGCTGCGTTTTGTAAATCATCAGAAACTTGTTGTTCCAATGCATCTAAAATATCTAAATCTAGCGGGCGGGCTAAATCTTTATTTAATTCTTGAACTTCTTTAAGTTCCTTCTTTACATCTTCAAACTTCTCGTTTAGCTCTTTTTGTTTTTGAAGAAGTTCTTCTTTGCTCAGATTTTGAGTTTCATCCTTTAGTTCTTCTTGTTCCTTAGCCAGTTGATTTAATTCTTTTTCTAGGTCGTCAATGCGCTCATTGACTTGCATTTTCTTTAATAATTCCAAACTTCTGTCTAATTGTTTGTTCATATCCTCTGAACTCTGCTGTAACTGCTCTAATTTATCTTTAGACTGTTCCTTATCTTGTTCTTTCAATAATGCCTCTAATTGATCTAAAAGTGCTTTTAATTCATCATCCATTACTTCTTTGAGTAACTCTTCAAGAAGCGCTTGTTTTTCTAATAATTGTTCATCAAGAGGGGATAGCTGATTTTTTTGATCGGTACTTTGTTTCATTTCTTCCAAACTCTCTTGAATTTGTTGTTGAAGTTGAAGTTGTTCCTGTTGTAGTTTTTCTACTTTATTGAGTTTATTCCAATTATTAGACTTTGACTGGTTGGTTTCTTTTTTTAATTGTTGAACATCTTTATTAAACTGCTGCATTTTTTTAAAGACATCTTCTAATTCTTTGATTTGTTCATTTTGCTCCTCTTTGCGCTGCTCATTTAATTCTTCTAAACTTGGCAATTCATAAGTTCGCGAATCACTTTTGGTCGCTTTATGTCCATTTACTCCATCATTATCGTAAACCACGAAGTAATAAGTAATGATATCATTTAACTGTATTTTCTCACGCCTGAAATCTACTGCAAAGTCAAATTTATGAAGCGTGCCTTTTACAGCTTCAACATCTACTTTTTGGGTTCTCTTTTGGCCATTTTCCTGTTCAATGGTATAAATAAATTTTAAACTACTTAAACCGTAATCATCTGTTATTGAACCTTGAAAATATATCCTCCCATCGTAAATTGAATCTTGTTCTTCTTGAATTTCAATAAGTGGATGAGCATCTTTTAACACTTCAATTTTAGAACTTATAGTATCAGTTTTTAGCGTTTGTGCGTTCGTAAGAACTAATTTCTGACGCCCACTATTTCTGTATTCTTGGGTAAACTCACTGTAAACAGGATCAAGCTTTTTTATGGTTTTTTGCCATAATAATTGTAGTTTACTTGTATTCTTTGTAGCAATTTCCCAACGAACCATTGTACCTTCTGGTAAATTTAAATCCCCGGTGTTTTCATAGGTACGATCGGGTTTATTGAGGTATTTCGGGAAAACACAGTGTGCGCGCAGGGTACCCAGTAAAGCTCTGCGGTTTACGCGCAACCATTGTCGTGGACTATTGAATTCATTTGTAGTGAGGTAAAAAGCTGTAGATTTCTGCAATTGATTGAACTTAAAAGAAAAAGAATTTCTCTTTTCTTGTTTCATCAAAAACTTTCCTTGATCAAGAATAATATATAATTGCTTTGGTAAACTACTGAAACCAGGAGCAGGCTTCACTTTCACAGTGAGTTCAAAAGAACTACCTTCTTCTAAATTATTTGGGATTTTATTCAGAATAAAAACATAAGGATTGGGCTCCTTGAATTCTTTGGTGTATTGTAAAACTCTTGTTGTGCCTTGAGTAAGAATCTGAGGTAAAAACCATGCCACTCCGAGAAAACCAACCAATACAGGAATGAGGTATTTCAGATACTGGCGCTGTGTTTTGTATTGAATAGCGGACTCAAAGGAAATTAAACTCAATTGATTAGCGCGCTGAGATATACTTGCGGCAATGAGGTCAATATTACCGATATTACCTTCTAAGTCTTGTTGAAGTTGAATCGTGTTCTTTAACTTATCTGCGACATCAGG
>CANHSA010000026.1 GCA_947463345.1 Flavobacteriales bacterium | reverse complement strand
GTACAGTTTTCGCGACCTTGTTCATCGCGTTTGAGTACATGCTGGCCGCGGTAAATAGGCGCAAACTCGCGCGTTTCTTCTGGATATTTAATGGTTTTGCGCTTGCGGAACATATGGCGCATTGTGGTGATCATGCCACTGATGATGGCAGGCAAGTAGGCTTTTTCCCATAAAGTCATGGGTTTATCAGAAACTACTTTTTTACGATTGGTAAGACTTTCCATAATGAGAACTGAAATTTAGAACCACCCATTTTTAAAGGCGATGACCAAACCGGTGACTAATAAATTGATGAGCGAAAGTGGAAGTAAGGACTTCCAGCCTAAGTGCATAAGTTGGTCAAAGCGAAAGCGCGGGATAGTCCAGCGGATCCACATAATGACAAAAATGAAGAGGAAAATTTTGATGGCAAAAGCTGCTATACCTAGCATGGCAAGGGTGTTGCCACTGAAATGACTCATGCCAGGGAAATTGTAGCCGCCAAAGAACAAAATAGACATAATTGCTGAAGACACAAACATAGAGGTGTATTCTGCAAATAAATACAAACCTAGTTTCATGGAGCTGTACTCGGTGTGGTAACCACCAACAAGTTCGGATTCACATTCTGGTAAGTCGAAAGGTGCTCTGTTGAGCTCAGCTAACGCACAAATAAAGAAAATGAGGAAGGCAACAGGCTGGTAAACAATATTCCAGACGCCACTTTGTTGGGTGACTATATCATTTAAACTCAGTGATCCGGACAACAAAACGATAGTGATCGCCGAAACGCCCATGGCGAGTTCGTATGAAATCATTTGCGAACTAGCGCGAATTGCTCCGTAGAGGGAGTATTTGTTATTAGATGCCCAACCACCGATCATGATGCCGTAAACACCAATGGAGATGACGCCAAAGACGTATAAGATACCGATGTTGATGTCGGCAACTTGCAAAGTGATGTCGCGACCAAAAAGGTGTAGTTTTGGGCCCCAAGGAATGACTGCACTGGTGATGAGCGCCGTAAACATGGCGATTCCTGGCCCGATGATGAACAACCATTTGTCTGCTTTGGCAGGAATGAAGTCCTCTTTTAAGAACATCTTGACGCCATCGGCAATGGGTTGTAAAATTCCGAACGGACCCGCTCGGTCTGGTCCAACACGGTCTTGGATCCAGGCGGCTAATTTACGTTCAAAGTAGGTCATGTAGGCTGCTGCTCCAAGTGAAACCAGGAAGAGCAACAATACAAGTATTGATTTTTCTATGAGCAACGCGGTATCCATTAGCTAATTAGTTTGGGATTGTTGTCGTTTTTGGTGGCGTATTTACCTTGTGAAATCACAGAATGACGGTCGATTTTGCGCGGACCAATTAAGTTCCATTTGCTAGGATCTTTTTTGTCAAAGCGACAATCGTTGCAGATCCAGGCGGTTTTGTCTTCGATGGTTTCTACTTCTCCGTATTTGTCTTTGCGGGCCGTGACGCGGAAGATTTCGTTACCGAACATCCAGACGACAGCTTTTCCGGAGCATTTGTCGCAAGCGCATTCTGCTTCATAAGGCTTCAAGAACCATACACGAGACTTGAAACGGAAGGTTTTGTCGGTGAGTGCGCCAACCGGGCAAACGTCGATCATGTTGCCAGAGAAGTCGTTGTCGATGGCGTTTTCGATGTACGTAGAGATTTCGGCGTGTTCTCCGCGGTGCAACACACCATGAACGCGTTTTTCGGTCAGTTGATTGGCCACAGCCACACAACGGTAGCATAAAATGCAACGGTTCATGTGCAACTTGATCTTGTTGCCGATGTCAATTGGGCTGAAGGTACGGCGTTCTTCGCGGTAACGCGTTTTGGCTGAACCGTGTTCGTAGCCGAGGTCTTGAAGGTGACACTCGCCAGCTTGATCGCAAATTGGGCAATCGAGTGGGTGGTTCACTAACAAGAATTCTACGACTCCACCACGGTTGGTGTGTACGCGTTCAGAAGTTTTGTTCTTGACGATCATGCCGTCCATTACAGGTGTGGAGCAAGAAGCCACTAATTTTGGCATTGGGCGTGGGTCTGCAGTAGAACCAGCTGCTACTTCGACCAAACAAGTACGGCATTTGCCGCCAGTACCTGGGAGTTTGCTGTAGTAGCACATGGCTGGAGGCACGAGGTCTCCGCCGGCCTGGCGCGCAGCGTTGAGGATGGTAGTTCCTGGTGCTACTTCAATTTCGACGTCGTCTATAGTTACTTTTATCATAGGACTAAGCTTCAAGCGGTGCTTGGATTAAACCATAATTTCTTGATTGTGCCTCTTGTGGAGACTTCACGTGCCATTCGAATTCATCTCTGAAATGGCGAATAGCGGCGGCAACTGGCCATGCGGCAGCGTCACCTAGTGGGCAAATGGTATTGCCTTCAATTTTTTTGTTGATTTCTTCGAGTAGGCTGATGTCTTCGAGCGTGCCGTGGCCGTGCTCTAGGCGGTAAAGTACCTTTTCCATCCAGCCGGTTCCTTCTCTACACGGCGAACATTGGCCGCAAGATTCATGCGCATAAAAACGTGCAAAATTCCAGGTATTGCGCACAATACATTGGTCTTCGTCAAACACGATAAAACCTCCTGAACCGAGCATAGAGCCGCTTGCGAATCCGCCGTCAGCCAAACTTTCGTAGGTCATGAGGCGGTCTGTACCAGCAGCCGTTTTGGTAACGAGGTAATGTGGTAAAATCGGAACAGATGAACCACCTGGGATACAAGCTTTGAGTTTTTTGCCATTGGCTACACCGCGGCAGTAGTCGTCGCCGTAGATGAATTCTTCTACAGATAAACCGAGTTCGATCTCGTAGACGCCTGGGCGCACTAAATTACCGCTCGCTGAAATCAATTTGGTACCTGTTGAGCGCTCAATACCTATTTTGGCATAAGCCTCGCCGCCTTCGTTCACAATTGGAACTACTGCAGCAATAGATTCTACGTTATTGACAACTGTCGGATTGCCCCACAATCCTTTCACCGCTGGAAAAGGTGGTTTCATGCGTGGATTACCGCGTTTGCCTTCGAGTGACTCGAGTAGGGCGGTCTCTTCGCCGCAAATGTAGGCGCCACCACCTGGGGTAACCACGAGGTCGAGGTCGTAGCCTGAACCGAGGATGTTTTTGCCGAGCATGCCATTGGCATAGGCTTCAGCGATGGCTTTTTCAAGAATGCGCAAGACATACATGAATTCGCCGCGAATGTAGATATACGAACGGCGCGCGCCCAACGCATAGCTCGAGGTAATCATGCCTTCGATGAGCAAGTGCGGTAGTTTTTCCATGAGGTAGCGGTCCTTGAACGTGCCCGGTTCGGATTCGTCGGCATTGCAAACCAAATGGCGCTCAACGCCTTCTGGTTTAGCTAAAAAAGACCATTTCATACCGGTTGGGAAACCTGCGCCTCCGCGACCACGCAAGCCAGATTTCTTCACCTCCTCCACGACTTCGTCGGGGCTCATGGTTTTGAGTGCTTTTTCTACGGATGCATAACCACCGTGTTTGCGGTATACATCGTAGGATGCAATACCTTGCACATCTGCGTGTTCTATAAGTAGTTTTCTTGCCATTGGATTAAGATTTTGAGGCCTCGCGCATGGCGTCGAGCATTTCGTTCACTTTTTCTTTGGTCAGACGCTCGTAAAAATGGTATTTACACATGAGCATTGGACCGTAACCGCAGGCACCCAAACATTCTACTGTTTTGAGGGTAAACATGCCGTCTTTGGTGGTTTCACCGACTTTGATATCGAGTTTTTGTTCGATGTAAGTAATGAGGTCATCGGAACCTACCAATTGGCAAGGTCCGGTACGACACACTTCAAGCACATTTTTGCCGACAGGGTCGAGGTGGAACATGGTGTAGAAAGTAGCTACTTCGTACACTTCTATAGGTTCGATGTCGAGTATTTGAGCTACGCGATTCATGGCGCCAACACTGACCCAACCCAATTCGTCTTGGACTAAATGCAGCACGCTAAGAATGGCACTCTTTTGTTTCCCTTCAGGGAAAAGACCAATGACGCGCTTCATTTCGGTCATGGTTGCTGCACTGAAATCTATCGGTGCTTCGTTGACAGCTTGTGGGTGATCTGCTTTCATATTAGGCGTCTAGTTCTCCGGCAATGACATTGATGCTACTGAGTGTCAGAACGGCGTCTGAAATCGGTAAACCTTTGATCATTTCTGGATATGCTTGGTAATAAATAAAACAAGGTCTTCTGAATTGTAGGCGATAAGGGGTGCGGCCACCATCAGAAATGAGGTAGTAGCCAAGTTCGCCGTTTCCGCCTTCTACAGCATGGTACACTTCTCCGACAGGAAGTTCGGTTTCACCCATAACAATTTTGAAATGGTAGATGAGCGCTTCCATGTTGTTGTATACATCGGATTTTGCAGGAAGATAGAAATCTGGTAGATCTGCTTTGTAGTCTCCTTCAGGCAAGTTTTTGTAAGCTTGCTCGATGATGCGCAAACTTTGGCGAATTTCTTCTTGACGCACCATAAAGCGGTCATAGGTATCGCCATTGACGCCTACAGGAATAATGAAATCGAAATCTTCGTAAGAAGAATAAGGGCTCATGACGCGCACGTCGTAGTCTATACCTGCTGCACGCAAGTTCGGACCTGAAAAAGAGTAGGAGAGGGCGCGCTCTGCAGAAATGGGCCCAGCACCTTTGGTACGGTCCATGAAAATGCGGTTGCGGGCAAGCATGCTGTCAAATTCTTCGAAAGCTTTCGGGAAAGTTTTCAAGAAGGATTGTAGTTTTTGATGAAAAACTGGTGTGAAATCGCGCTCAAAACCGCCGATGCGGCCCATGTTGGTGGTGAGGCGAGCACCGCTCATTTCTTCGTAAAGCTCATAGATTTTTTCGCGCTCAGAGAACGGATAAAAGAAAGAGGTGAGGGCACCTGCATCTACACCGATTACTGAGTTACAAATGAGGTGGTCGGCAATGCGGGCGAGTTCCATGATGATCACGCGCATGTACTGAACACGTTTTGGAATATCGACACCGATGAGTTTCTCGACGGTCATTTCCCAACCGATGTTGTTGATTGGGGAAGAACAATAGTTGAGGCGGTCGGTAATCGGGGTAATTTGGTTGTACGGACGACGCTCTGCTAATTTCTCAAAAGCGCGGTGGATGTAGCCAACCGTTTGCTCTGAGGAAATGATTTTTTCACCGTCTACTTTTAAGATATTTTGAAAAATACCGTGTGTAGAAGGGTGCGTCGGACCAAAGTTAATGGTAGCGACATTTGCGGGGTCTGCAGCCTGCAAAATATCTTTTATTTCTTGGCTCATAGTTCGTTGTTGTTGCGTCCGAAAAATCTGTCGTCTTTGTCTTCGCGGGTGGCGTCTTCCAAAACGTATTCTTTGCGCATTGGGAAGTAATCCATGTCGTCCATGTTGAGGATGCGGCGAAGATCTGGGTGTCCGTCGAAAATGATTCCAAAGAAATCGTAGGTTTCGCGTTCCATCCAGTTGGCACCGGCAAAGAGGTCGGTGATGGTGGCAATGTGTAGGTTCTCTTTTGGAAGGTAACCTTTAATGCGCAAGCGCAGGTTGTTTTTCCAAGAGTGCAATTGGTAAACAACAGCGAATTCGCGGCCAACAGACTCAGGGTAATGAACGCCTGCAATGTTGGTCAGGTAGTTCACACTTAAATCTTGGTGTTGTTGCAACCATTGAATGGCATCGTGGATACGACTTGGCGTCATTTCGATGTTGAGCATGCCAAAAGCTTCTTCATGGGCCAAAACATCGGCGCCAAATGCAGCTTGAACAGCCGTCAAATATTCTTGATTATTTTGCTTCTCCATGTTGATCGATCTCGATTTGGTAGGTACCTAACAAATGCTTGTATTCTTCAGAATAGCGTCTGCGGTTGGATTCTTTTTTAACCAATTCATGAATGTTCATGACACCTTCGATGATTTGTTCTGGGCGCGGTGGGCAACCAGGTACGTAAACATCGACAGGGATAATGCGGTCAATGCCTTGCAAAACCGAGTAGGTATCGAAAATGCCACCCGAACAAGCGCAAGCGCCTACGGACAAAACCCATTTAGGCTCGGCCATTTGTTCGTAAACTCTTTTGAGAACAGGACCCAATTTTTTAGAAATGGTACCAGCTACAATTAAGAGGTCTGCTTGGCGTGGTGTAAATGACATGCGCTCCATTCCGAAGCGGGAGAGGTCATAGGCACTACCCATGGTGGCCATGAATTCGATGCCACAACAAGAGGTTGCAAACGGCAAAGGCCAAACAGAGTTGGCACGTGCGAGCGCAATGGCTTTATCTAGGTTGGTGAGCTGATAGCCCTCCCCATTGATTGTTTCGAGGTCTTCTATTTTTCCCATTCTAATGCTCCTTTTTTATAGATGTAGTAAAATCCGGTCAAGAAAAAACCGACAAACATAATGACGGCCAACAAGCCTTCGAGTTTGAGTTCGTAAAAGTTCACGGCGTAAGGGTAGAAGAAGATGACTTCTACGTCAAACAAAACAAACAAGATAGCCGTCATGAAATAACGGATTGAAACCGGGAAACGCGCGTTGCCTTGCGCATCGATACCACATTCGAAGTTGTCGTCTTTTTTGACTGAATTGATCCTTGGGGTAAGGATATGCGTCACGAATAAAGTGAAAATTACAAAGCCTGCTGCGACGGCGATTTGCATCAACAGCGGTAAGTAATTGGCGCTTGAAGCTGTTTCCATTGGTCTATTTTAAAAGTGTAACACTCGTTACTAAACTTGGTTTGTTTTGCGCCACAAATTTACCTTTTAGTTTGGTTCTGACATAAAAAAAGCCGAGAAAATATTCCCGGCTCTTAATTTAGAATGCTTATGAATTACTTAAATTGAAAACGCAAGCCAACGTTTGAAAAATTACCTGCACTAAAGGTGGTGCCAAGGCCGGCAATTTGATTGATATTAAAACCAGGTCTGAGCTCCATGTAAAGGTGCATTGGCTTCCAAAACTCACGTTTCTTACCTATCTGAAAATCAATACCTAATGGTGCGTAAACGCCTAGGCCAAAACCACCTTTGTTTTCAAAAACTTCTTGTTCGTGGTTTGCTCCTGAACCCATAAAGATGTCATTAAACATACCGTATCCGAAGCCGTCTCCATATGGAGAAACTCTGTGGTGAACAGTTGTAGCGGCATTGTAGCTCAAGCCAAAATTAGCGCCAATACCACCAAAGAAACTCCAGCGCTTGTCTGCATTATATCGAAAAAGCAAAGAGGCGTCGATGCGCAATTGTTCTTGTGCATAATTGGCATTGAAGCTATGCGTGCTAAATGAATCGACAAAATACTGTTCGCCAGATTGCGAGCTCGTGAGTGTATCTACACGAAAAGTTTCTGTGTATGATCCACCGGTGGCAAGCGCATTGTTTTGACTCGTGTGCATGAGTCCCAAACGCAAAGTAGCATTAGGCATTTTGCCCAAACCTAAGCCCACACTTAAAGACTGTGATTGCCCTGGCAAGTTGAAAAACATTTGAGGATAAGTTTGGTAGGCACTCAAATCTTGTTGCAGGATACTTGAACCAGGCGCTAATGTCTGAAAATCAGCTAAACTTCCTTTGTTTTGACCAAAAAAGGAACCCGATTGCAAATAAATTTCATTGATGCTGATTTGCGCTTGAGCTGTCCCTAAACTGAGTAAAGCGATGCTAAAAAGAATTTTTTTCATGTAAGTTTTTTTGTTTTCGATAACGACGAAGTTATCAATTTATTGTTACAAGTTTGGTTGTTTTCATTTGATTGGCGTTCATCAAGAGAAGGATATAACTCCCCTTTTTCAAAGTGCGCACATCTATTTTTTGCCCAGGAGCCAAACTTCCTGCTTGCAGCAGTTTTCCATTTGCTGCATAGAGTTCGTATGAAAGCTGTTCTTGTTGCTGAAGTATTTGAATAAAGTCTGAACTCGGATTCGGATAAGGAAGTAAAGCTACTTTTTGATCTATTCCCTCCTCTTTGACACTCAAGGTTGGGTCGAAGCTCACCCCCGCGTTGCCATTGATGAGCCAATTGCTGGGGTCTATGCCAATGGTACCCACTAAAGTTCCGTAATTCGAAATTGTAAAAAATTCTGAATTACTGGTGATGGCAAAGCGCACTAAGGTGTCGGATTGGCCTTGGCGCGAAAGCTTCAGCGTGATCGGATTAGTAAAAGTGGGCGTTACGTTTGGCATAGAGGCCGTGTGCGATATTTCAAGAAGAAGGTCGGTTCCTACTTGATTGTACTTGACTTGATAAGTAGGGAAACCCTCTCCGAAATACCATTGTTCAAAATAGCTATCTAAATCGATGTTGCAATAATTAGCCACGTGGTTTTTGAAGTCGAGACCCGTTGCTGTGCTGTCTGCGAAGGTATTTTGGAAATCTTGTAAGGCGCCAAAGAAGAGGCCGTCGTTCTGAATGAGGTAGCGCAAAGAATGGATAATGCCTGCACCTTTATCATAAGAAAGTCTGCCATTGAAAATACGCGCTTCGTTCAAGGAATCTAGTACCCAAACGCTTCCACCTGCCTGACTCATGACATTTTGATGGACTTGTGTCATGTGATTGACCTGCTGCCCGGGGTAAAGTGCGGCGAGCATGAGGTATTCGCTATACGATGCAAAACCTTCATTGATCCAGATGTCGCACCAAGAGGCGCAGGTAACGTTATTGCCCCACCACTGGTGCGCCAATTCATGTGCGGTAAGTGTTTTTTCAAAGAAGCCTTGGGTGGTCATGGTTTGGTGTTCCATTCCGCCGCCAAGTGGCGCCATGCAATGTCCGTATTTTTCATCGGCAAAAGGGTAGGGGCCAAATTGGTTGGCAAAAAGTTCCATGAAGTCTACTGTTTCATTGATTTCATCGATGAAATTTGGCAGGGTTTGTGGGTTGTTGTAGATGTAATTCTGGATGAGCACGGACGCTGCACTCCCCACCGGATTGGCATAAATACTATAATCTACGTATTTGGCAACAGCTACGGATATCAAGTAGTAAGCAATTGGGTGGCGGTGTTTCCATTCGTAGCGTGTGAAGCCATTTCCTAAGGGCACTACGTTTTCTAAGATGCCGTTCGAGCCAGCTTTGCAAGTGTCGGGTACCGTAATGGCAACGGCGCAAGAATCTGCTTTGTCAGTAAGGCTTTGCTTGACGGCAAACCATTCGTAGGCAGAAAATGGTTCAGACAACGACCACACCACTTTGTTGCCCCAACTAGGCGAACTGCCAGCCGTTAGGCCGCTGCCACCCAATGGATTGGTTTGCGCTGTTGGCGGATTACCAGAATAAGTAACCTTAATGATGAAATTTTGATTCGGACTCGCGTTGACTGGAACGGTTACCTTGTTTGAAACCCGGTGGTAGTTTACGTTTGTTCCATTGACTTGAACTTCACTTATGATCAAAGTCTCAAACAATTCAATTAACGCGGAGTCTAAACTCTCTTTTGCTTTGGCGTGGATCTCTACGCTTCCACTCAAGTAGGTGGATATATTGTTCATGTTGAGGTCCAGATTGTAAAAATGGACGTCGTATTTTTCGGTTTCGGCGATTTCAGCTATACTTAATGAGGCGCTTTTTATTTGCCATTGTTTGCTCGATTTTCTGGATGAACAACTTCCCATCTGTTCTTGGCTAAAAGTGGTGAGGGAAAGTGCAATAAAAATCTGTAGAATAAGTAGTTTTTTCATTTCAAAGGTTTGAACGAAATTAAACATTCTTTCGGGAGTTCATTTTAATTTTCGGTAACTTTGTCATATGCGCATCATGAGCTTAGTTTTGGCAATATACTTTGGTTTGCTGTCTTTGGCACCCCAATGGCAAGGCCTTGAGTTTTTCAAACTCGATGCGCTTTTTGACCATTACGCGCAATATCAGCAAGAAAAAGAAGCCGGCGGATTTTTAAGTTTTGTACAAGAACACTACCTCCAACAAGTAACTGAAAACCACCAAGAACACCGCGAACTCCCTTTTAAATCAGCCCAAGCCAATGTGCTCATCACGTTGGTCATGCCCACGCCAAGCACGTCAGTTTCATTGGTGAATGCGCCCATACATCAGTCCAGACAAAATATCTTATCGGCACCAACATCCGTTTCGATCAACGACTTTTTTGAATGTTGGCATCCCCCTCAATTAGTGTAGCTTCAGTTCCTTGAGTTTTACATTCTAATTGAGTTCCTATGTTAAATCGCATCATTTATTGGTCGATTCACAACAAACTAATTGTTGCCGTCTTGACCCTCGCTCTCATCATTTGGGGGCTATTTTCACTTTCCAAACTTCCGATAGACGCCGTTCCTGACATCACCAACAACCAAGTTCAGGTGGTCACGAGCGCGCCGTCGTCTAGCGCACTCGACATAGAGCGCTTTGTGACCTTCCCGGTCGAGCAAACCATGGCCACTATTCCAGGGATCGAAGAAATCCGCTCTTTTAGCCGCTTTGGCCTCAGTGTGGTCACTATTGTTTTTACCGAAGAAACCGACATCTATTGGGCGCGCCAACAAGTTCAGGAGCGCTTGTCTGAAGCTAAAAACAGCATTCCTTCAGGTTTTGGCGAGCCATCTATGGCACCATTGAGCACTGGCCTCGGCGAAATCTATCAGTATACCTTGCGCGCCAAAGCGGGGTATACCCAAAAATACAGCCCCGCCGACCTCCGCAGCATCCAAGATTGGGTCATCCGCAGGCAATTGCTCGGCGTCAAAGGCGTTGCCGATGTCAGTGGTTTTGGCGGAGAGCTCAAGACCTACGAAATCGCTATTGATCCGCTATTGCTCAAAGCACACGAAATTACTTTAGATGAAGTCTTTTCGGCGGTATCTCAAAACAACGAAAATACCGGCGGGGCGTATATTGAGCGCCACCACATGACGACCTACATCAGAACCGAAGGTTTGGTAGGAAGTTTGTCCGATATCGAAAACATCCAAATCAATCATCCGAGCGGCGACGCCCCAGTATACATTCGTGATATCGCCGAAGTCAAATACGGCGCTCAAGTGCGTTACGGCGCGCTTACCTATAACGCCGAAGGAGAGGCTGTGGGCGGAATCGTGCTCATGCTCAAAGGGGCCAATTCATCAGAAGTTATTTCGTTGGTGAAAGAACGCATGGCACAAATTGAAGCCAACCTGCCCGAAGGCGTGGAGCTAGATGTTTACCTCGATCGCACCAATTTAGTCAACCGAGCTATTCACACCGTAAGCAACAACCTCATTGAAGGCGCATTAATTGTCATTTTTGTTTTGGTGCTGCTCTTAGGAAATTTTCGTGCGGGGCTCATTGTAGCGTCCGTTATTCCTTTGGCCATGCTCTTCGCTATCTCTTTGATGAATGTCTTTGGTGTTTCAGGCAACCTGATGTCTTTAGGCGCCCTCGACTTCGGACTTATCGTAGATGGCGCGGTCATTATCGTAGAATCGACGCTACACTTGCTGCAGCGCAGGCGCGGCAAACAACTCACTCAGCTTGAAATGAACACCGAAGTGTATAGTTCGGCTTCCAAATTCAGCAAAAGTGCCGTTTTCGGGCAAGTCATTATCCTTGTTGTTTACCTGCCTATTTTAGCGCTGGTTGGCATCGAAGGCAAAATGTTCAAGCCAATGGCCCAAACCGTCATTTTTGCTATTCTCGGCGCTCTCATTCTTTCACTCACTTATGTACCCATGATTTCCTCGATGGTGCTCTCTAAAAAAGTGCAAGTGGGTAAAACGATTTCCGATAGAATCGTAGACCAAATCAAAACGCTTTACACTCCCGCGCTTTCTTGGGTATTGCGCAAGCAAAAATGGATCCTAGGGTCAATTATTGTCCTTTTTACCATATCGATCCTACTCTTCAATCAACTCGGGGCAGAATTCATTCCTTCTTTAGATGAAGGCGACTTCGCGGTCGAGACCCGCCTGATGACCGGTTCTGGGCTCAACAAAACCATCGACGCCACCACCAAAGCATCTCGGGTCTTGCTCCAAAAGTTTCCTGAAATCAAACAAGTGGTGGGTAAAATCGGTACGGCCGAAATCCCGACCGACCCCATGCCTATGGAAGCCTGTGACCTCATGCTCATCTTAAAAGATAAAGAAGAGTGGGTGAGTGCTGCCAACAAAGAGGAGCTTGCGGCCAAAATGCAAGCCGTTCTAGAAGAAGAACTACCAAGTGTTTCTTTTGGTTTTCAGCAGCCTATTCAAATGCGCTTCAATGAGCTCATGACAGGCGCCAAACAAGATGTAGTGGTCAAAGTGTACGGTGAAGATTTCGACAAACTTTCAGCTTACGCCAAACAAATTGGTAGTATTTCTAGAAGTATTACTGGCGTGCAAGATATCTACGTAGAAGAACTCTCCGGCTTGCCTCAGCTTATTGTGCGCTATGACCGCGACGCGCTCGCCCGCTATCAAGTCACCATCGAAGAAGTCAACCGAGCGGTCAATTTAGGTTTCGCAGGTCAAATTGCGGGTTATGTTTTTGAAGGGGAACGCAAATTTCAATTGGTGGTTAAACTACGCCAGGCCGACCGCGCCGCCATTACAGACATCAAGCAATTGTATGTCAGCAACGCCGCAGGTCAAGAAATTGCTCTAGCGGAGCTTGCTTCCATACAAATCGAAAACGGCCCCAATCAAATCCAGCGCGACGACGCCAAAAGGCGCATTATCGTAGGATTCAATGTGCGCGGTCGCGATGTTGAAAGCATCGTTAAAGAACTCCAGCAAAAAATGGATCAGCAAATCGATTTTGAAACAGGGTATTTTCAACAAATTGGTGGCACCTTCGAAAACTTGGTGCATGCCCGTGCGCGCTTGCTCATTGCGGTGCCTATTTCTTTGCTGCTCATTTTCTTCTTATTATACCTTACTTTTCAATCCGTGAAGCAAGCAGCACTCATTTATTCAGCCATTCCGTTGGCATCAATCGGAGGTATTATTGCGCTGTACCTGCGCGGCATGCCTTTCTCTATTTCAGCGGGTGTAGGGTTTATCGCCTTGTTTGGCGTAGCGGTACTCAACGGCATTGTCCTAATTGCTGAATTCAATACTTTGAGAAAATCCGGAGCGCCTATTTTACAAGTAGTATTGCGCGGCACAGCCAACAGACTTCGGCCAGTACTCCTGACAGCAACGGTTGCTTCTTTAGGCTTTTTGCCTATGGCACTTTCACAGGGCAGTGGTGCTGAGGTACAAAAACCGCTGGCCACTGTTGTGATTGGTGGCCTCATCAGCGCCACAATTCTCACGCTTTTCATTTTGCCTCTACTTTATGTCATATTCGAAAAACCATTGCGCTTTCGTCGAAAAAAGGCCCTTACTTTAATGGTATTGCTCGCCCTTAGCTCCACTAGCTTTGCCCAACAAAAATTCACCGATGCGCAACTCTTTCAAATGCTCCTCGATCAAAATGGGCAGCTCAAAGCAGAGGTGCTCGAAGCGCAGCGCCAGCAAAGTTTGAGCGATGGCGCTGCAGGTTGGCAAGCCTTATCGGCTTCTTTTATGGTGGGCCAATTCAATTCTGCCTACAACAAAGACAACAACCTCACCCTTAGCCAGGCCATACCTTACAACGGCGCCTTGCGTTTACAAAAACAATTGGGAGGTATCAGTAGCCAACTTTCTGAACAAGATTTAGCCTTGCTCAAAAAAGATTTCAAGCGCGCCTTAGACGAACAACTCGAGCACATTCGAATGCTTCATGCCCAACTGAGCCTCGCCAAGATACAAGATTCACTATATGGCGTGCTAGACGAAAAGATGAAGATGCGGGTTTCACTCGGCGATGCAGCAAAAATGGATCAAGTGCTGGTGCATTCTAAATACATGCGCGCCAATGCCATGCTAGCGCAGCAAAATCAGGCCTTGCAAAATGCTTGGATAGCCCTGCATGCCTTGTTGGCCTATAACGGCCCTGCCTTTGAGTTAGCTCAGCCTCAGGCAATAGACTTCCTCAAACTGCCAGTTTATGAAGTAGGGGTGGTGCATCCAAGTTTACTCCGTTATGATATTCAAAAGCAGCAGTTAGAGCTTCAGAATGAACTCAACCGCGCCCAACAATTGCCTCAGCTTGGATTAGGTTATTTCAATCAGTCATTGGTAGGTATCCAAAACATCGACGGCAGCGATCAATACTTTGGCCCCAATAAGCGTTTTCAAGGCGCCATGCTTCAAACACAAATTCCAATTGATTTTCGCGCCTACAAGGCCAGATCCTCTTCTTTGGAACTAGCACTCACGCAAAACGAGTTATTGAAAAATCAGCAGGCACTGGCCTTGAGCACCCAAAAAAATCAAATCTTTGGGCAATTGTCGCAGCGCATCGAAACTTATCAAATGGTTGCTGCACCAATTGAGTCAGAACTCACCAAGCTTCAGGCCGATGCCGAATTACAACTGAGCAGTGGCCAAATTTCCTTGATCGAATTTATCCAATTACAAGATTACCAAATTGCCTTGCAAGGAGAGCTTCTAGAATGGCAACACCAAATCAAATTGTTACACATTTCCTATGAATGGATTCAAAAATAATATCCTATGAAAACATCTTTTTTTCTGCTCTATAGCATATTTGTCCTCTTATTTTATTCTTGTTCCTCTGCAGATAAAGAAATCAACACAGCAAAAGAAACCAAAGTCAATAAGCAGATTCAACTGAGCGCAAAACAACTCCAAACGCTAGGCGTCGAACTCGGAGCCTTGGAACAAATCAATATGGGCCTGAGCGTATTTGCCAATGGCGTCATTGACGTTCCACCTCAGAATAAATCCTACATCGCCATGCCCTTTGGTGGCTACATCAAAAAGATCAATGTGCTCGATGGCATGCAAGTACAGAAAGGGCAAATCCTGATGGTGGTAGAACACCCAGAAGTCATTCAATTGCAACAAGAATATTTGGAAGCACAGGGCCAAATGGAGTACCTTTTTTCTGACTATGAACGCCAAAGAGATTTGTACGAAAAAGAAGCAGGTTCGGCTAAAAGTTACCAACAAGCCAAAAGTGCATACATGGTAACCAAAGCCAAATTAAGTGGTTTGGCAATGAAATTAGAAATGGCCAATGTCAATATGAACGCGCTTCGCAACGGTCAGATAGAACGCACCCAAAACATCCGTTCGCCATTTGCAGGGGTGATTACCAAAGTGACTGCTAACGTTGGTGCTTTTGCTGAACCCAAGGACAATTTATTGGAAATCATAGACTTGAAACATGCGCATGCAGAACTCACAGTTTATGAAAAGTATTTGTCCTTCTTACAAAAAGAGCAACGCGTCAAATTGCAGTTTGTAGATATGCACACCACTGCAACGGCTAAAATTTATTTGATTGGCAGAGAAATCAGTGAAGAACGCACCGTTAAAGTGCATTGTCATTTTGACAAACTCCCCAAAGATATCACGCCAGGGTCCTATTTGAAAGCGGAAATTCGCGCCGAAGACCAACAACAATATACCTTGCCTGAAGAGGCTGTGGTGCAGCAAAATGGAAAAGATGTCGTTTTTATCGAAAAGGCGGGCAACTTTTTTACGGTCGAAATCGACATACTCATGACCCAAGACGGCCGAGTAGCCATCACAAGTAAGCAACTGGCATTACTCAAGCGCTCTTCCATAGTCGTCAAGGGTGCATATGAGCTTTTAGCCATTTTAAACAAAGAAGAATAATTCCTTTTCATTATCTATTGAACATCACGTAAAACAACAACATCATGAAATCTTTACATATCATTAACCGCATTGTTTTCATTGGCTTTATTTCAAGCACTCTGCTTTTGGGTTCTTGTAAAAAATACTGGGCCTGCAAAGAAGAAAACATCAGCTCTGCTGGCTCAAATAAGTCGCACAACAAAGGTCAAAATTGTATGCAATGCCATACCTCAACCGGAGAAGGTGAGGGCTGCTTCAATGTAGCTGGTACGCTTTATAAAGCTGATTTACAAACGGGCCAAACGGGCGGAACCGTAGAATTATACACTGAGCCTAATGGTGCTGGTACACTTAAGTACACCATTGCCATTGACGGCAAAGGAAATTTCTATACAACAGCCAATGTAGACTACGCTGGTTTGTATCCTAAAGTAACAAGCCCTTCTGGCGCGAGTATTTTTATGGGATCGCCATTGAGCAGTGGAGCATGTAATACATGTCACGGGTCTAGCTCAAGTAAGTTGGGTCTTGATTGATCAGCAAATTGAGCTTTTTTTTCTTCGAAAAGTTCGATAAATGCTGCTTCGTTTTCAGGTGAAATAAGCAATTCGTC